>CBIMJC010000251.1:0-6196 GCA_966244125.1 uncultured Rheinheimera sp. | reverse complement strand
GATACCCAACGCTAATACTGTAAAACCTACAACTTTACGAAATGTGTTCATCATCATTCTCCACTGGCCTCTTGGCCTTTGTTTAGGGGGCGACAGCAGTGTATTTTTTTAAGCACCACTGCCGCTATTATCTAAAGGTTTAGTTCGGTTATCTGAAGGTATGGCGTCATATAGCCTTAGTTCAGTACCACTAAACGAACGTCTATATTGCCGCGTGTTGCATTGGAGTAAGGACACACCTGATGGGCCTTAGCCACTAAATCCTGTGCGACTTCCAGGCTGACACCAGGCAGGCTGATTTGCAGTTCGATATCCAGACCAAAACCACCTGGGATTTGACCAATACCTACTTCAGCTGTAATTTTTGCATCGTTACCCACCAGCACTTTTTGCTGTGAAGCGACATATTTAATGGCACTTAAAAAACAGGCAGAGTAACCGGCGGCAAATAACTGCTCAGGGTTAGTGGCTGCACCACCAGCACCGCCTAATTCTTTCGGAGTGCTTAATTTCACATCCAATACGCCGTCTGAAGAGACTGCACGACCATCACGACCTGAAGTTGAAGTGGCTGTTGCTTTGTAAAGTACTTGCATGATGTATTCCTCTGTTAAGTTTATTTGTTTGCGATATGTGTTATCGCGATAACTGTGTGGTTTAAAAAAATGGGTGAACTCACCCGGTTTTACTACTGTTACTGCCAGTCCTTAGGACCTAATCTGTACTGCTGTATCCGGTCGTTTTACTGCTGTTGAACCCGCTGTTCGACCTGACTTGTGATTATATTATTGCGATAACTATTATTTCGCAAGCTTTATTTTGAATTATTTTGCGAAAATTGATTAACCTCATGATTATAAAAAAATTAAAAATAAAAAAAGGGCCGCCAGGGCCCTTTTCTTCGCGAGTAACCTTCAGAGGTTTTTTGTTAACTGTGCCCGTAACTGCACCAATTCCTGCCTTAAAGCATGGATATCCGGCTCTGCCATACCACAACTTAAACCTATAGTCTGGTTCACCTGCACCGCCTGCTCGCGCATAGCCCAGCCCGCCTGGGTTAAACGAATTTCCAGCGTACGTTCATTGTGTGGATTGCGGGTTCTGATCAATAAGCCCATGGCTTCCATACGTTTAATTACAGGAGTTAACGCACCTGAATCAATATGCAGCTGCTCTCCGACATCCTTTAATGCTAAACCATCGTTTTGCCACAAAATCAGCATAATCAGATACTGCGGATAGGTCAGACCCAGCTTGTCCAGCAAAGGTTTGTACACCTTGGTCATCGCCAGTGAGGTGGAATACAAAGCAAAACACAGCTGCTGGTCCAGATGTAAAGCGTTCAGGCTTTTTGGATCTAAACTAGTAGTGGTCTGGTCTGAAGAATTTGCCATGTTGAAATTGCCTGCCTTAGAGCTGAGAAACCGCAAGGTTAATCAGCATGCAGCCAAAGGTCAACTTCTTCTCTGCTTTTGCGCTCTAATCGACATTTTTTATTAAAAATTGCCCATTCCATAAATTTTTCCACAGCGCTCTTGATATCCTGTTTTCCACCCCTATTTATGTACCGGTCGTTACATAACGCATATTTATTAACCAATCCAGCACTGTTGTTTTGTAGTCGCCTGCAAAAACCAAAGTTCTGAGGATCAGGTAATAACTATGAAGTTTCAGGTATTTATCCGCAGTCGCACCATCAGCACAATACGCGGGCTTCACTTCGGATTAAGGCAGGACTCCCAATGAAAAAAATTTTACTGGTATTGGTTTTACTACTGCTGAGCCTACAGACTCAGGCCCAGGTTGCAGCTCTGGATATAGTGAAAGGCGAAGGAGACGTTTTAGGTCTGCGTTTGGGTTACAGGCCAGCAGAATGGCATCTGGCTGCATTACCTGCATTAGGCGATGCCCAACTTTATATGGAAGTCAGTGCAAATCTCTGGCGTTATGGTGAGGAACCTGAATATGAAAGTAACCTGGCCGTGGCTTTATCTCCGGTACTGGTCAAACAATTTTCCACTTTGTATGACAGAGCTTTGTTTTGGGAATTTGGTATAGGTTTTAGCTTGCTGAACAAACAACGTTTTGCCGGTAAAGATCTGGGTTCCCATTACCAGTTTGAGGACCGTATAGGTTTGATTTGGCAGCTGCACAGCAAAGCCCAGCTGGCGTTACGTTATATGCATTACTCCAATGCGGGTTTGCAAAAACCTAATCCGGGCCTTGATTTTATTGCTTTATCCTACGCCTATAAATTCTGAAGCTCGCATTATGTAAAGTCGAAAATATGCCCCAGCCATCGCCACAGGCGATGGCTGCTTAGGTTTTTATACTGAGGGATCAGACTCTAAAGCGGGTCACCAAAGCATTTAAATCCACGGCAAGGCGCGACAACTCATGAGCTGACGCGCTGGTCTGATTGGCACCTGCCGCAGTTTGAGCAGCTAAATCGCTGATATTGACAATATTACGGTCAATTTCACGCGCTACTTTCGCTTGCTCTTCAGCAGCGCTTGCAATCACCAGATTGCTGTCGCTGATTTTATTAATACGTTGGGTAATAATGCTTAACGCCTCGCCAGCCGCCTGGGCCACTGTTAAGGCATGCCCCGCCTTGTCACTACTGTGTTTCATCGCACTGACCGCATCGCCCGTACCACTGCGGATTTTAGCGATCATCTCTTCAATTTCCCGGGTTGAGGTTTGAGTCCGGTGTGCTAAAGCCCGTACTTCGTCGGCCACCACAGCAAAACCCCGGCCTGCATCCCCTGCCCGCGCTGCTTCTATCGCGGCATTTAACGCCAGTAAGTTGGTTTGTTCGGCAATAGCCCGGATCACGTCCAGCACCTTGCCAATATCCTGAGACTGCACAGCCAGACCCTGAATTAAATCGGACGTCACGGCCACATCCTGATTCATATCCCGGATGGCTTTGACCGTCTCGTCCACCTGCTGCTGGCCCTGTACTGCTAATTTGGCGGATTCAGTCGACTGCTCAGAGGTTTGAACTGCAGTTTGTGCCACTTCATCCACAGCAGAGCTCATTTCGGTGATCGCAGTTGCGGCTTGCTGAATTTCATCATTTTGTTGCTGTAAACCCCGGGACGAATCTTCTGTCACTGAATTCAGCTCTTCAGCTGCTGAGGCCAGCTGATCCGACGAATTAGAAATATGGCTCATGGCGTCCCGCAGATTTTGCTGCATTTTTTGCAGCGCGGCCATTAAACGGCTGGCTTCATCATCACCACTGACTGCAATTTTTTGGGTTAAATCGCCTGAGGCTACAGTTTCTGCCACAACCACGGCTTCCGTCATAGGCGCAGTAATACTGCGGGTCATCCACAAAGCGATAAAGATACTGACAGCTATGCCTATGGCTATCGCCAGGATCACCAGAATTTTGCTGCTTTCGTAATTTGCGGAAGAACGTTCGGTTTGTTGTTTAGCATGCTCCCGGTTCAGCTGCGCCAGTTGAACCAAAGCTTTGGTCATTTTATACGAATGGCCTGTTAACTCTTCGTTGCTGATCCGGGTTGCTTCACTTTTATTTCCTGCGGCCAGCTCTTTGAATAAGCGGCTTTGCCCGGCGAAATATTCCTGCTGCGCCTGAGTGAACTGCTGATACACAGCCCGCTCATCATCCATCGAAATCAGTTGTTCATAATGTTTCTGATGTTCAGTGACTTCTGCTCTGACTTTGTCCAGAGAGGCCTGATAATCCGTTTTTTGTTGTTCCGTTTCGGCCAGCATCAGGCGAAAGGTAAAAATCCGTACCCGCATCATGCTTAAATTTAGCGCTGCTAAAGTATCCAGACTGGGGATAGTGTCATTTTCTATTTCTGCTGACACGTCACGCATTTGCGACATATTCAGCAGCGCCATGCTGCCCTGTAATACCACTAACAAACCCAGCACCGCAAAACCTGCCAATAAGCGGGCGCCAATTTTATAGTTCCTTAAAAACATACCTGTTCTTCCCATCTGTTGATTTTTATAGTGTTCGCCAAATTGCAACTTAGAATCATAGGCGACGAATTAATAAATAACTGTAATTCTTAAAGCTCTTTAACCTCTAGTTACTGTATTTATAGCGGCTGAACAATTGCTGGGCCTGCTGCCAGACAGGTCCGGGTTTTCCATTACCAATTTGTTGCCCGTCCACTTCAACAACTGCTGCCACCTCTTTACTGGAGCTGGTCAGCCAGACTTCATCCGCGGCCAGTAGCTCTTGTCTGCTGACAGGCCTTAGTTCCAGGTTCAGCTTGCTGTGCGCCTGTAAAATACTGAGTAACAGCTGACGGGTAATACCAGGCAAAATTTTATGATTTAACGCCGGCGTGATCACCACAGCATCTTTAACGATAAATACATTAGTTGAGCTGCCTTCGGTTAAAAAGCCCTGCTCGTCGAATAAAATGCACTCATTTAAACCCAAAGCGGCCGCTTGCTGATGGTGCATCACATTGCCCAGCAACGCAGTGGATTTGATATGGCAACGTTGCCAGCGTAAATCCGTGGTGGTCATTACTTTATAGCGCAACGCTTTGTCTATATCGGCTTGTGGCTCTGGAGCTATCTCAAACGCATAAGCAAAAATGGTGGGCGTTATATCTTTTGGATAGGCATGGGCTCTTTTGCTTTCAGTGCCACGACTGACATGTAAATAAACCCCAAGATTGCCTGAGCCATTTTGGCTGATCAACTGGTGCACCAGCTGTTGCCAGTCCTGAGCTGTGAATACACAGTGAATATCCAAAGCCGCTAAACCTGTTTGTAAACGCTGGATATGAGCCGCAAGCCCGACACAACGCCCACCATAGGATGGGATCACTTCATAAATACCATCACCAAATAAAAAGCCCCTGTCCATAGGCGAAATTTTAGCCTCTGATGCAGGCATAAATTGTCCGTTTAAGTACACCACACTCATGGCTTTTCCTGTAAGTTATTATTTTTAATACAAAGTTGCTGTAAGTCTTTTATCAGCTGCATTGCGTATTCAGGCGGCAAACTGTCTTCTGTGATACTGGCAAGGCCAGTGACCCCATCGACACAACCCCGCGCGACCAAATATTCTAACAATGCAGCAGGCTGACATTCGAGCAACCAGCCCCCGCCTGCCTCTGCCTCTTTTAGTTTTGACACTAAAGCCAGCAGACCATAAGCCGCCCAGTTGGATACATCAGCCAGTAATAACTCATCACAACAAGTCACAGCAGGCGTAATAGCCAGCTGCGAGACGTGCTGATACAAGTTTCCCATGCCTATTTCATTGCCACCATCCCCTATGGCTATAGTTGGACAGGAAGCCTGCTGAAAAAACACATCAAAATTAGCGCAACGGGCCGAAATATCCTGTCCTCTCATATTGTAATAGCGACCATCGGTCGCCAAACCTGGTCTTTCTATAGAAATAATTAGTTCAGGGCTCTGTTGCTGCATAAAGCTGCGGGCAAATTCTGCAGCCTCTTTGCTGTTGACCGGCAGTTGCAGGCAGGAATAATCGGCTTTTAATGCAGAATACAACGGGTCACCACAACAAAGTAATGGCGTAGCACCGAGTTTTTCGAGCAAAAGATACAACACCATAGCGCCAACAGGACCATCAGTTTCAAAACTGTCGCCCACAGGAAAACCTGTGCCTATCAGCACTAAACCTTTGCTTGCAGAAATCCACTGAGCGGCCCGTAAATAACTGCCGGTTTTTAAATGCGGTAACATCGTTGCCATGCCACGCAGGTTTTGCCTGACCAGCATCCGCTCTATATCAGCACTGAGCCTGAGTAAATCCATCAAAGTTAACTCCGCAATTCCATAGCCCACTGCGCCCAATAGCGCTGTTGTTCCTGTTGATAAAGACCGAGCTGGTCAGCGCTTATTTTGTAAAAACCAATACTCTGGCCTTGGCGGCGCTGGGCCAAAGCGGCGGCATCCCGGGCCAGTATCACGCCTGGTTTGGGGTAGCCGCCTAAGGTTTGTCTGTCGTTGAGCAGCACTATCGGCAAACCATCGGGTGGCAGCTGTACTGCGCCATAACAAATACCTTCAGATAACAACGCTTTGGGCTGGTACAACAACGGTTCACCCTGCAAACGGTAGCCCATACGATCCGCCCCCCCGGACACCTGATAGTCGGTGTTACACAATTGCTGCCACTGTGAATCGTTAAACCAGTGCTGCTGATAACCGGGTAAAA
>CBIMJC010000250.1:0-6199 GCA_966244125.1 uncultured Rheinheimera sp. | reverse complement strand
TGGGCCAGCAGTGAACCAGAGCTGTTTGATGTCAAAGATTTATCGGCAGAACTTAGCCCTGAACATAAACAAACTGTGGGTTACACCACCACGAGTGCATTGATCAGGGTGCTGGAGACACTGCTAACTAAAAATGCCGGTTTTATCAGTAACGATGTGATGCCGCCTTTTTCTCTGCTGGACGATATGCCAGCCTGGGAGTTGGGGGCATTGGAAATGTCGCGTGATTTAGCTTTGGCGCTGCGTAAGGATTTAAGTCGTTCCCAATCTCAGTCTATTGAAAATCAATATTTAAAACTGGCTCAGCCTATGCTCAATATTGACCATCGCAGCTGGGCTGTGCCTGCCGCTGAAGCTGAGTATCAACAGGCCATTAAACAATTATCTTTGTACCGTGCTGCGTTATTAGACCCTGCTAAAACCGACAGCCAGTTTTATACCAGAGCAGATAATCTGCGCGACTGGCTTAAAAACGTGGAAAAACGTCTGGGCAGTTACAGTCAGCGTTTGAGTGTCAGTGTTGGACAAGACAGATTAAATACCGATCTGGCCGGGGATAAAAATGCCAGACAATCCACCATCACCGCAGAATCGAACCGGATCAAAACCAGCTGGTGGAGCATAGACGATGAATTTTATGAGGCGCGTGGCGCTTGTTGGGCTTTGTTACATTTTTTAAAAGCGATAGAATCGGATTTTGCTGAGGTTCTGAAGAACAAAAACGCCATGATTAGCTTACGCCAGATAGTGCGTGAGCTGGAGGCGACACAACAACCTGTCTGGAGCCCGATGATCCTCAATGGCCGGGGTTTTGGTTTTATGGCCAATCACAGTCTGGTGATGGCAAATTACATCTCCAGGGCTAATGCGGCTTTGCTGGATTTAACTGAATTATTAGCGCAAGGATAAAGCATGAAAAAGTCTGTAGTAAGTATGGCCGCTGTCAGCCTGTTGGCAGTTCCTGCGGTAATGGCGGATACCCTTGGTGGGGTCTACCTGGGGGCCGATCTGCATTTTGCCGACACTAAAGGCAGTTTTGGTCAGACTGGAAATCAGCAAGACTTTAGTTTTGACGATAAAAACCAAAGCAGTTTTTATATCAAAGTTGAACATCCTGTTCCTATGCTGCCGAATATTAAACTGCAGCGTAACAGCTTAAGTTCCAATGGCAGCAGCAGGCTGAATCAAACCTTTGTGTTTGATAATCAGGTGTTTGCTGTAGGCAGCACTGTGGCGCAGGACCTGGATTTAGCCAATATTGACGCCACCTTTTATTACGAAGTGCTGGACAACGATTTGGTCAGCCTGGATTTAGGTGTGACAGCCAAATACCTGGATGGTGATATCTCCGTCAGCAACCAAAACCAGAATGCGGTACAGGACCTTTCTGCGGTGATCCCTATGGGCTACGCTTATGGCAGTTTCGGTTTGTTAGGTACAGCCACTAAGGTGTTTGCTGAAGTGAATTATGTCAGCTATGACGGCAGTTCTTTGTCTGATCTGCAGTTTGGCATCGCCTATGAAGTCATTGATACTCTGGCTATAGACGTGGCACTGAAAGCCGGTGTGAAAAAGACCAAACTGGAACTGGACGACATTGATAACATCGATGCCGATTTAACTTTTGACGGCGCTTTTGTTTCTGCTGAACTGCATTTTTAAATCCGGATCACACAACAGTCTGACCTTGCCTCAACACAGAATAATTTTTGTTCTGTGTTGAGGAGGGGATAGAGTGCGGCTCAAGGAAAAGAGGTCCAATTGACATGAGGTTAAAAGCTAAACTGGGTTTGCTGCTCGGGTCTGTGGTGCTGATCCTCGGCTGCCTGTACGCATCAGCTCAATTGCAATTGAAGCACGAAACTCTGGTCAGAGTTCAGGCTGAACAGCAGTTGTTGATGAGCCTGTCGTTAATGGTCGAACCTTTTTTAGCCCAGAACAAAATGGAACAAGTGAAGGGGCATCTGCTGGCGACCAGCTTTTCCAGCACCTTACCTATCAAAGCTATTCTGGTGTATCAGGCCGACGGCAATTTGTTTGCTGCCACTCAGTTTCCCCGCGAGTTGTTTAACTTCAGCCCGACCCGTGATTTAACAGGACAAAAGGCCTTACAGGACGGCTCCACTTTATTGTGGTCCACAGTCATGGTTACCCCTGCCAGCATGAGTTATTTTGACCTGGATAAAGTGGCCGCTGAAGGCAGTACTTTGGGCTATGTTGCTATCCAGATTTCGCCACTGCGTTTGTCCCAGTTATGGTGGTGGCAAAGCAGTTTATGGGGCGCTGTTTTAGCTATTCTTTTAGCTTTGGCTTTGTTCTGGCAACGTAGCCTGTTTAAAACTCAACATCAGCGTTGGCAAAATTTTTTACGCCAGTTACGGACCTTGTTGCCATCCAGCTCAGATCTGAAAAAGCTGAACGCTTTTGACAGTGCCGAACTGACTTTATTATTCCGGTCTTTGTATGCTCAGCAGCAACAATTTCAGCAGCAACTGCAGTTGCAAAGCCAGGTCGAACAGCAGCAGGGACAGCATCAGGATACAGTACGTGAACAACTGGAAGACAGCTACCAGCAGCAGTTAAGTGCCTTAAGGCTTGAATTAAACAGCTGCCGGAATAAGTTAGGGCAGTGGCAGCACCTTTGTGTGTTGGCGCAGCAGGGCAAGCTGTCAGAACAAAGCCAATTGCTCCACTGGCTGCTGCAACAGGATAGCCTGGAACAGACTGAGTTAGTGCCGCAAAGGTTATGGTTTCCAGAGTGGCTGGCACAGCAGGTGGCTTTATGGCAGCCCGGGCTTCAACTGGAAAAAGTGTCTTTTGTGGTGATCGAAGATCCGGCTTTAAGTTTGTCCGAAGTGCAGTTTTGTGTCGAACACACAGCACTGTTGCTCAAGCAAATACTGGCGCTGATCCTGCAGGACTTACAGCAGCATGAACTGAGTCTGCATATCCATTTACATACCTTTGCTGACAATAAATTGCTGTTGCAGTTTGACCATGCAGGTCAAAGCACAGCGATAGCACAAGTGCTTGCTGAGGAAGGTCTGCAAAAAGGTTCGGTATTAGCTCAACTGTGCCGTGACTTATTGTCCCGTCTTGGCGCCCTATTGTCTGTGTCAGCGCTGGAGGATTTAGGCTGTTCTGTCAGACTGGAATTGCCTCTGACTGCTGTTTTCGCCAGAGAAACACCTATGTATCAGGCTGCGGTTTACCTTGATGCCGAACCGACCAGAGCAGCTTTACTCAAACAAAGTGTGTATTCAGTGGCGGAGCAGGTCATCGCCTTGCAGCAACCACAACAACTTCAATCTGAGCTGCAGCACAGATTAGTGGAACTGGTCCTGTTGCAATTGCCTGCTCCGGGCCCTCAGGCAACAAGCTGGAGCGAACTGCAGCACGTCACGGCCCGCAGTCAGTTGCTGGCATTTTGTGATGCTGAGCATCTGACGTTCTGGTCTGCCCAGCTGCATTGTCCTGTGCTGGCCAATCCAATGCTGTCTGCTCATATCAGGCAACACCCTGTCGAAAAAATACAAAACAGCAAAGTGCAGTTGCTGGTTGTGGATGACAATAAAACCAATCTGGCCTTTGTGAAAGCTATGTTGAATCAGCAGCAGTTTGACGTCGATACCGCAGCGACCGGAGAGGAAGCGATTCGATTGGCCAAAAGCAACAGATATCATTTGATCCTGATGGATATTCAGCTGCCGGATATGTCAGGGGTTCTGGCCACTCATATGATCAGGCAATTACCCCAACATCAGAATACTGTCATTATGGCCTTTACCGCTCATGCATTGCCTGATGAGATCCGGCAGTTTCATCAGGCGGGTATGAATGATGTGGTGATTAAACCTTTAGATGCACAAAAAGTGGCGGATTTGGTCAAACGTTGCCGGCAGCTTAAACCTCAAACTCTAATACCGGGCTGAACAGCTGTTTCATGGCCTGCAGGTAGGCTGTATTGGCCTGAGTGTTCAGCAAAGGCAATAACTCGACCCCCACAGCAGTAAATTTGTAATATTGCAGCACAACCCCTGAATGTCTGGCTTTGCAGGTCAACTGGTGCTGATGGTACTGCAATTGCAAAGTTTGTTCCGGGATCAGCTCGCCGCTCTCTATTTCAATCTGATGCAGCAGGTTTAAATCGATCAGGCTTAAAATTTGTGGAAAGGTCAGGCCAAACTGGCTCAGATTCAGTACGGCTTTGCTTCGTCCTGTCAGCAGTTGCCAGATGGACGGTTTACGCACATAACCAAAATAGATGTGACCGCTGTCCTGTAACCGTACTCTGCAGGTCAGGCTGGCCGCCTTTTGCAACGCCAGCGCTTCCTTGTAGCTCATACGCTGCAGTAAAAATAAGGTTTTCAGTGAAAAGCTGCCTGGTTGAGCAATTTCGCCTGCCAGTATTTTGGCCCAGAGTTGTTGCATGGTCTGATTGGAAATATTCAGCACTAAGTCACAGTATTGTTGAAACCAGTCAGGATCCACATCCATATCTGCAACGTATTCAGGACAGTAGTCCAAAGCTAAGGCCATTATTTTTTCTAAGTTCGATTGTTGCCGTTCTTTGTGCATACGTTCACGGCGTTCGGCACGTTGCGCCAGTGTAGGTCCTTTAAAGTTTGTGTCATCAGAGACTGGCACGCCTGAGCGTTGAGCCAGCCGCTGATGACGCTGATTAAAATCGTTGCCCTGGACTGAAGTTGTGGTATCGGCGTCTTTTGCTGTGGTTTTGGCCTCAAATTCGTGGCCCAGCTGGCTGCGCGCCAGTTGCAGTAAACGTTGATGCCCTCGACCTGCAGATATTTTCTGCATGTATTCACCCCGGAAAGAGACAGATTTTGTTGCTTAATTTTCACAATAACGCAAAAAATCACAGGCGACTCCAAAAGAAAATTAAAAAAGTGTTAACCTTATGATTTTTAATGATTTTAATAAAATGAATTGCTTTTTTTGCCCGAGGGTATAGTGTAGTTCCACTGGATTAAAAGCTTACCAAGGATAGCGCTGGGGGTGGCCCTGATTGCTAAAGCAAATTCAGGGTATATGCTTATATTTATGCAATAGAACCTTGATATGCTTTCAAAAAGTAATCCCCATAGCTGATGTAAAAAAGGTCGGAGCATGGTGTCAAAAGCAGCAGATGATGATTTTCTGTTCCTCGCAGAAGACGAAACGAATTCGGAAGCGCAAACGCATTCCAGTGGTGAATGGCACCTGCTGATTGTGGATGATGACGAAGAAATTCATACAGTCACTAAACTGGCTTTGTCTGATTTATTGGTCCTTGACCGTAAATTAGTGTTTCATCATGCGTTCTCCGGTAAAGAAGCACTGAAATTTCTGGCGCAGAATCCTTATATTGCAGTGATTTTACTTGATGTGGTGATGGAGTCTGATGACGCCGGTCTGAAAGTTGTACAGCAAATCCGTGATGAATTAAAAATGGATGAAGTGCGCATAGTGTTGCGTACTGGCCAGCCTGGTTACGCTCCGGAAGAGAGCGTCATTAAAGAATACGACATCAACGACTACAAAACGAAAACTGAGCTGACCCGGAATAAACTGGTCACAGCTATTATTTCGTCTATCCGCAGCTATCAGCAAATCCGCACTATTAACCAGAACCGCATCGGTTTGCAGAAAATTATTAATGCAGGGGCCAATTTGCTGGAACAGCATTCTTTGCATGAGTTTTCCGAAGGGGTAGTCACTCAGATTTCGTCTCTGATTGGATTGCATGCCGAAGGTGTGTTGTGTGCACAAATTGAAGATGATGGCAGCAGCAGTGACAATATCTATGTGTTAGGCGCTGCAGGGCACTATGCGCCTTATATCAAATGCAAACTGGAAAGGCTGAATAACCACCGCATCATCCAGCAAATTACCGCCTGTCTTGCTGAACGGCGGCATATTTTCACCGATAAAGACACTGTGCTTTATCTGGGAAATATTGATCATGCTGCTGCTGTTTATATCGAAACCAACAGGCCGGTCGAAGAGTTTGACCGTCAGCTGATAGAAGTGTTTTTAAGTAATATTTCTATTGGTTATGAAAACGTGACTCTGTTTCAACAGCTGAAGCATGCAGCCTATATTGACCCTTTAACCAAGACCCCAAACCGCAATGAGTTTACCTCCTTGTTGCAGGAAACCCGGCGTCTGGATCCGGCCCGTAATGTCGCAGTGCTGATTG
>CBIMJC010000249.1:0-6201 GCA_966244125.1 uncultured Rheinheimera sp. | reverse complement strand
GCACGGTAATACCACCGCTGTAAGATAACATTGAGGCAATATTGATAATTTTGCCCTGCCCCCGTTTTAGCATGGGAGCCCCCAGCAACTGACTTAACAAAAAGGCCGAATCCAGATTCACCCGCATCAGGTTTTGCCATTCCTGCATTGGGTAATCCACTGCGGGCGCCCTGAAAATAGTGCCGCCACAATTCACCAGAATATGCACTTCGCCCAGTGCCAGTGCCTGTTGCGCTAAAGAGTTCACTTGTTCTAAATCGGATAAATCAGCGGCCAATGAAAAAGCCTCACCACCTTGTGCTTCAATTTCAGCGGCAGTTTTGCCAGCTCCTGCCAATGAAGAACTACAACAAATGATCGAAGCTCCGGCTTGTGCTAATGCCTGAGCTATGGCTTTGCCTAAACCACGACTTGCACCTGTCACTAAGGCCCTTTGCCCTTTTAATGAAAACAAAGCCGACATTGTTTGACTCCTTTTTTGTCTGGATCACTGCGCCTTTCTGTCAGAACCTGATGACACAGTCACTAACATTTAATGCTCAAAATGCCTGTGAACTTCTGTCCAATCAGAATTAATTTCACATCTGGAACAAAACCTATTTTATTCAGCGACCAAATATGCAACATATTCAATGAAAAACAATAAGTTAAACACCATCACCTCATAAAACCCTGTAGCTGAACTGATTTTTTTTTGTGCGACGTTTGACAGTAATCTAAGCTTGGTGTTAGCTTTTTGCCATCGGTGGCACAAAATTGCAAGCACTTTTTGCCACCGGTAGACAAAATCAACAGGGAGTCGCACAAAGTGTCTTCCACTATTAAAAATACAGCTGGCATGCACTGGCTGAACGCTTTGAACCAGACAGGACGAGGTAGAGATCATGGCAAAAACCAATACGCCATTTCACCCGAATAAAATTGCCTTAGCTTTAGCTATCGCAGGTTGTACTTCAGTATTTTCTATTTCTGCACAAGAGACTGCAGAGGCACAAAAAACCGAAGAGCGAATTGAGGTCATCGAAGTAAAAGGCAGTTTCCGCGATTCGTTATCCAATGCGCTAAATCAAAAACGCCAGTCCGATGGCGCCATTGACGCTATTCTGGCGGAAGATATTGCCGATTTTCCCGATTTAAACCTGGCCGAATCATTACAACGTATCCCTGGTATAGCTATTTCACGTGCGGCCGGTGAAGGCCGTCAGATTTCAGTGCGTGGTCTGGGCCCTGAATTTACCCGTGTCCGTATCAACGGTATGGAAGCCGTATCCACCAGCGGTGGTACGGATCAGATAGGTGGTGCAAACCGTGGCCGGGGCTTTGATTTTAATACCTTCTCCTCAGATTTATTCAGCTCATTAACAGTACGTAAAACTGCCTCTGCCGATGTGGAAGAAGGCTCCTTAGGGGCAACAGTTGATTTAAAAGCAGCTCAGCCTTTTGATTATGATGGTTTTACTTTTGCCGCTTCAGGCCAGATGGGCTACAACGACTTGTCTGAAAAAACAGATCCTAAAACCTCGTTTTTAGTCAGCAATATTTTCGCCGACGGTAAAATTGGTGCGTTATTTTCAGCCTCTTATTCAGAACGACAGCTCAAAGATCAGGGCGCCAGTACAGTACGCTGGAACAACGTCAATGACTTTGGTTTTTATCAGGGTAATGCAACAGCTGCAGAACTGACCGAAATTAACAATGCGTTCCGGCCACGTTTACCCCGTTATGACTCCTACACCCATGATATGGATCGTTTAGGTTTAAGTTCGTCTTTCCAGTTCAGACCCAATGAAGATACGAAGATTGATTTAGATCTGTTGTATGCCAAAACCGATGCCACCCGTAATGAAGTATTTTTACAGGGTATTTTAAATGCCGGTGCTAACAGACCAACCAGTGCCACAGCGGCCTCTGGCAATACGGGCGTGATGAACGTCGTCGATTATTTTATCGACGACACCAACACCATGACCTACGGCAGTTTTGAAAATGCCACTATCCGTGCCGAAAACCGTTTTGATGAACTCAGTACAGAGTTCCTGCAATACAACCTGTCATTAAAACAACACCTGACAGACAACCTGAGCATGGATGCCATGATAGGTACCGCCAAATCAGAATTTGATAACCCGGTGCAAACCACCTTAGTAGCAGAAAAACGGGGCGTAGATTTTGCGTACGACTACAGAGGTGGTAAACGTGAATCCCCTGATTTAACTTTTGGTGCCGGTGTATTTGAGCCGACAGGCTGGACCTCCAACAGCGTGCGTTTACGTCCACTGGGCGCTGAAAACACCTTTGATACCGCAGAGCTGAATTTTACTTACTTATTAACTGACAACATTACGTTAAAAGCAGGCCTGCACTACAAAGACTTTAGTTTTGAAACCTATGAAGCCCGCCGTCAGACTGAAAACGGTGCAGGCATAGTCTACACGCCGGATCTGTTAAAAGAATACAACTCAGGCTTAGGCAGCCAACCTGTCTGGTTAGTGCCTGATTTTGCAGCTATTGATGCTCAATACGATATCTACAGTAACAGCGGTGCTTTTGCCGTCAGTGCAGAGTACCGTCGTCCTGATAACTACTCAGCCGAAGAAGAAACTTTAGGTGCCTATCTGCAATTAGGTTTTGATACGGATATTGCCGATATGCCTTTGCGCGGTAATATTGGTGTACGTCAGGTAAAAACAGATCAAAGCTCCACTGCCTGGGCAACTTTTGCCACTACTCCAACTCAAATCACAGCTGAACATGACTATAACGAGTTATTGCCTTCATTAAACCTGGCATTAGAGCCATGGGACGACGTGATCATACGTTTTGGTGCAGCAGAAGTTATGGCACGGGCCGGTTTAGGCTCAATCCGCCCTGATGTGTCGGTTTCTGTATCTGGCGGCAGTCGTGCAGTGTCAGGCGGTAACCCACAACTGGAACCTACTAAAGCTCAGACCTACGATTTAGGTTTTGAGTTTTATTTCTCTGACGAGTCCATGTTAGGTGTAGCGTTTTTCTTCAAAGATATCGACAGCCATGTCCAGACCTTACGGGAAACCAAAGCCTTTACAGCAACGGGTTTACCTATACAGGCGGCTATTGACGCTTGTACAGCTGGCCCTGGCTACAACGCCGACTGTAATGAAAATGTCGACTGGCAGATCACCACCCCACTGAACGGTCCGGGTGGAGATTTAAAAGGGATGGAAGTCAGCTACCAGTTGCCTTTTACCTTCTTACCTGAGTTCTGGAACAGATTTGGTTTTATTGGCAATTACACTTATGTGGATGCACAGATGGACTACATCAGTGCTGCCGGCGTAGTGCAGGCCACCCGGGACTTAAACGGCCTGTCAAAAAACACCTCAGCCGCCACTATTTATTATGAGCACGAAGCACTGAATGCCCGGGTCTCTATGGCGAAACGTGGTAAATACCTGACCACAGCCATAGGTCGTGATAACAACGACATGGAAGGCACCAACGCCACCACTAACGTTGATGCGTCAGTGTCTTATGCGTTAAACGACAACTGGAAAATCAGTTTTGAAGCCCTGAACCTGACCGACGAAGTGGATGATCAGTGGGTAGATTCAGCCGGTAACCGTCTGACCTATTACCATGAGACAGGCCGTCAGTACTACCTAGGCGCTCAATATAAATTTTAATTTATCCTTCGTACTTGAAGCTGCAGCTTTGTTGACTTCGCGCTCTCGCCCCAATCACATAGGACAACTATGTTCATGGGGCCTCGCTCACTTGTCGCCTCGCTGCAACATCAATTACTTTGGATAACTATAAATGAGTTAGCCATGGATGGCGGCTTTGGCCTGACCTGCTGTCTGACACAGCAGGTCAGGATTTTCGTATTATTTCTCAACAGGTAATAGCCGTGACTTCGATGTTTAAAAGCCCATTACTGATTTCCAGCCTCAGCTTAAGTTTTTTAGCCGCCTGTGGTAAACCAGCCCCGGCACCGGAACAAACGAAACCACAGCTTGTTCAATCCACTCAGGCAAAAGCTATTGCCACCTTAAGCATTCATAACCCCTCTGATTTCTCACGTTCACAAGAAGCGATTTATCTTCCAGCTGCCGATTTAGGGCTGGCGGAAACTGAAGTCCAGAATTCCGGCTTTATTGCCACCAGCAGCAAAGGCCAGCTGCCTTCACAGTGGATTGACCGCAACGCCGATGGCCACAAAGATACCTTACTCATCAGCCCTACATTAACTGCCGGTGAAACCTTAGAACTACAAATCATTGCAGGCACAGCCGCTGCGCAGCCAAAACAAACCCAAGCCGAAATTTCGCAAAAAACCGGTGGAGAGTGGCAGGATAAAAAGTATGTTGGTGGCAGCTTTGAAAACGTCAGCAGCCTGACGCCTCCACCTCAATACACAGATCACAGTGAATTTATCCGCTACGAAGGCCCAGGTATCGAATCCGATAAAGTGGCGTATCGTATTTATCTCGACTGGCGTAATGGCTTTGACATTTTTGGTAATAAAACCGGCAAGCCGGTGCTGGATCAAATAGGTCAGGATGGCTACAGCTCCTACCATCAGATGTTGCCCTGGGGCACAGATGTACTGAAAGTTGGCAAAGCAGTAGGCGCTGGTGGTTTTGGTTATTGGGATGGCGACAAAGTAGAAAGAGTCTCGAAGCTGTATGGTCACACAGTCAATATCATCGAAAATGGCCCTTTGTATTCAGCCCTGACCATAGACTATAAAAACTGGCACATCGCCGGTAAAACGCTGGATATCAAAGCTCATTTGTCGATGACAGCGGGCAGCCGTTTATTACAAAACCGCCTGACCTTAAGCCAGCCATTGGATAATCTGGCGCTGGGTATAGTCAAACTCCCTGACACTCAACTGCTGACCGGCACTTTGGAAAGCAGTGGCCATACCTACACCTACCTTGCAACTTATGGCAAACAAAGTCTGGATGGTTCTAACCTTGGCATGGCGATTTTATTTAAACGCGGCAAACTGGAACAACTCACCACGGACCAGCACAACCATGTGGCTGTGATGAATGTATCTGGCCAGCATCTGGAGTATTACCTGTTAGGCGCATGGCAACATGAACTGAACGGCATTACTAACCAACAGCAGTTTGTCGATTATCTGCAACAGGAAGTGGAACGGCTAACTTTAACACCACGTTTGAGTTTAAAAACTGAATTCACCCAAGCCCAAACCAGTTTGCCGCTGAGCAGCGCACGTGCTTTGTACTGGAGCCAGCAATTAGCCAACTCGGAGTTAAAGCGTCAGGCCGGTCAGTATTATTTAGGCGGCTGGGATACAGAACGTGACAGACCTGTCAGTTTTGAATACACCACAGGTTTGTTGTTGCAGGCTTTTGATGACTTAAATAAATACGCGGCAAACCCGGCTTATCAGGCGGCGATCCTCAAAATGGCCGATAGCTTTGTCGCGAGCGACGGCACTATCCATACTTATGATGCCAGCAAGTTTAATATCGACAGCATCAACAGCGGTAATTTGCTGCTGCGCGTATTTGAACAAACCAAAGAGCCGAAGTACCAGCTGGCTGCACAAGCCTTACGCAAACAACTGGAACATCACCCTAAAACCTCAAACGGCGCCTTTTGGCATAAAAAGATTTACCCGCATCAACTCTGGTTGGATGGGGTCTATATGGGTATGCCGTTTTTAGCCTATTACAGCAGCCTGTTTGAACAGGGCGCCAGTCTGGAGCAAGTGGTACACGAGTTTATCGTGACCCGTGAGCAGTTACGCGATGATAAAACAGGTTTGTATTTCCATGCCTGGGATGAATCGAAACAGATGGACTGGGCCGATAAAACCACAGGCCGCTCTGCTTATTTCTGGGGCCGTGCTATTGGTTGGTTGGGTATGGCGCTGGTGGATGTATTGGATTATATCCCCGCAGATCACACTGAATTACGCCAGCCTTTACTGACTATGGTGACAGAACTGGCGGCAGATTTAGTCAAATATCAGGACCCTGAAACCGGTGTCTGGTATCAGATTATGGATAAAGCCGGTGAACGTGGTAATTATCTGGAATCGAGCGCCAGCAGCATGTTTGTCTACTTTTATGCCAAAGCCATCAATAAAGGCTACTTACCTAAAGATCAGTATCTACAGATCAGTAAAAAAGCCTGGCAGGGCCTTTTAAATGAATTTGTACTGGTGCATCCGGATGGCAGTAT
>CBIMJC010000248.1:0-6205 GCA_966244125.1 uncultured Rheinheimera sp. | reverse complement strand
GACAAAAACAACGGTACCGCCATCATTTGAGTGATTTAGCCCATGCGTTAAAAACACCTATTGCAGTGCTTCGGACCTCTAAACTTTCAGAACAACCTGAACTGAGGGAACAACTTGACCGCATTACCGGCATGATTGAACATCAGCTCAAACGTGCCGCCAGCTCTGGTCAGGATTTATGGCATAAACAAATTAAAGTGAAGCCTCTGATCGATAAGCTGGAACAAGCATTAAGCAAAATTTATCGCGATAAAGGCTGCCAGATAGAAATTTATTGCACTGATCAGGTGATGTTTCGTGGGGATGAAACCGACCTGATGGAAATTCTGGGTAATCTGCTGGATAACGCCTGTAAGGCTTGCCACAGCCGGGTCAAAATAAGCGCCTATGGTAAACCTTTGCAGCTGGATATCGAAGACGACGGCCCAGGCATTCCACAAGACAAAAGAGAAGAACTGTTTCAGCGTGGAACCAGACTGGATACCTACAAAGAAGGGCATGGTGTCGGGCTGTCAATAGTGTCCGAACTGGTAAAGTCTTACTCAGGCGAGTTGCAGATCTCTCAAAGCCCGTTAGGGGGCGCCCGTTTTGTTATACGTTTTCCGGAGCCTGGTATTAAATGAACAAACTACTACTATGCATTGGGTTGGTGAGTCTGGTTCCGCTGCAAACTTCGGCGGCTTGTCAACGAGGCATCCCCAGCCATACAGACTATATGCAATGCCTGGATCAACAGCTCACTCAGACCAAACGTGAACTAACCAGTTGGGAAAACAACCATTTGTTCCAGCTGGAAGAACAGGCATCCAGCACAGGGCGTAAAGATGGTTTGAAGTTATTTAACAAAGCCCGTCAAAGCTTTGAGCTTTACACTGAACAGGATTGTCGCTGGCAGTTTATCCGTCAGTTACCCAATGATGATGCGGCAGGTGCATCTTACAAAGAATGTCAGTTGTCTCACCTGAAGCAACGTATTGAATTGTTAAAGCAAGTTCATATGAAAGCAAACTAAACCAGAATAAGCCACAGGACCGTATTAAAGCACTTATACTTGACTGTATTCAGTCGCTTATCGATATGGAACTACGGATGAAGATTTTAATTACCGGTGCTACAGGGTTGATTGGGCGAGCCCTGGTGGCACAATGGCAAACTGAGCATCAATTGTCTATCCTCAGCCGCTCTCCAGCCAGAGCAAGAGCCATCCTGGCTGCAAACGCCACCTACGCCGATTCTCTTGACCAGCTAGACCTGAACCAGATTGATGCTGTGATTAATCTGGCAGGTGAACCCATCGCAGATAAACGCTGGACTGAATCACAGAAACAGCAGATCTGTCAGAGCCGCTGGCAACTGACCGAAGCTCTTGCTGAAAAAATCCAGCAATGCACTACAGCTCCCAAAGTTTTGATCAGTGGCTCCGCCATAGGTTTCTACGGACGCCAGGGCGCGACTGTGGTGACAGAAGAGTACAAGTCTTTTTATCCTGAGTTCAGTCATGATATTTGCGCACGTTGGGAGAATCTGGCACAGCGGGCAGCAAGTGCAAAAACAAGAGTCTGTTTGTTGCGCACCGGCATAGTGCTCAGTGGTAAAGGTGGCGCTCTTGGCAAGATGCAACCGTTGTTTAAATTGGGTTTAGGTGGGCCCATTGGCGACGGCCAGCAGTTTATGTCCTGGATCCATCTGGACGATATGGTGCGTCTGATTGATTTTTTACTGCAACGTGATGATTTAAGCGGACCTTTTAACGCCACAGCGCCCCGCCCCGTCAGCAATAAGCAGTTCAGTCAGCTGTTAGCTGAACGTTTTGGCAAAAAGGCACCTTTTACAGTGCCTGCTTTTGTATTGCGTCTGGCCTTTGGCGAAATGGCCGATCTGTTGTTATTTGGTCAGAATGTCCAGCCAAAACGACTGCTGGATAGTGGTTTTGAGTTCCACTATCCACAACTCAAAGATGCCTTAAACGCCCTTCAGTTCTGAAGGGCTCGCCTTAGCAGGCTACTGCCTGACATTTTCAGTAAAACTCTGACCTGCCATGCACCTAAGGCCGTCACCAGTGCAACTCCCAATACAGGTCCTAACCACCATAAGCTCCAGTGAGGACTGTATGGCAAGTCAAAAAACTGTTGTTGCACCACAGCCAGCAGGACCTCAGCTAACACAGTGGCAAAAAGACCAGCTAAGGCGCCCAATGCCGCAAACTCATATAGAAGTGCAGCTTTGAGGAAAGTGGATTTGGCGCCCAAAGTGCGGAGAATAGCCAGTTCCTGTTCCCTTTGCTCTAAAGTCGCCTGCACCTGAGCCACCAAAACCAGCACAGCGGAAGCAAAAACCAAAATAAGGATAAAGGTTAAAGCCACTGATACCTGACTGATAATGTCATTGACCTGTTTTAAAATAGTATCAACAGAAATCAGACTGACAGTCGGGAATTGCCGCACTATCTGGTTTAACAATTCCTGCTCTGACATATCCAGGTAAAAGGCTGTGATATAAGTTGCAGGAAAGCCCTGCATCAGATCAGGCGATAACACCATATAAAAGTTAGGCTGCAGGCTGTTCCAATCAACTTTACGAATGCTGCTGATGGTTGCATCAAAGACTTGACCACCGACAGAAAACTGCAGCTTGTCACCCAACTTCAACTTCAGACGCTCAGCCAACTGTGATTCAACCGAAACTTCGCCTTTGGATTCTGCGCTAAACCACTGTCCGCTCTCCAGTTTATTATTGTCAGGCATCTTACTTAACCAGGTTAAGTTCAGCTCGCGACCGACGCCCTGACGTTGTTCAGGTTTTTCCTTGGTCGCTTCATCGGCAAAATTCTCACCGTTGACCGCCAATACCCGTCCATTCACCATTGGATAAAATTCGGTCAGTGTTAACTGATGCTGTGCTGCCAGTTGCTGCAGTGAGGTTTTATCCTGCTCTGTTAAATTCACCAGAAACTGATTAGGCGCACCTTCAGGCACTTGCTGTTGCCATTGGTCCAGCAGCTCTGAACGCAAAAAGTACAATAACAAGGTTAAAAACAACGCCAGACTAAAGGTGATGAGCTGAAACGCATTGGGCCATAACCTGCGGCGTAAATTTGCCAAAGCCAGCCGTAATGCACTGCTTTGCCCGGCAGCCATAGGTTTGGCGACGCGGACCATTATTGCCGCAAAACCCATCAACAAAGCAGCAAACACCAGACAAAGCACAAACAACCAGCTACTGATCCAGATGTCGCGACTAAAAAGCCACATCAATAACCAGATGGCCACAGCACCACTGATTAAGTGCACCGGGTCAAATTTCATTTGATCCGGTTTCTCCCGCAGTACATTAAGCGCAGGCACAGCAGCCAAACGCCATAAAGGCCGGGCTGAAAATAACAGCGCGCAAATAGCGGCGGTTAATACGCCTAAGCCCAAAGGACGGAAACTAAACTCAGCCAGATACTCAGGCATCCAGAATGCGACGCCCCATTGGCTGAGTTGCACCAACAACTGTCCGGCTAACAAGCCAAAACCAACACTGAAAATAACTACAAAGAGTAAATGGCTGCCATAAAGCTTACGGCTTAAGCTGGTGGTTGCCCCCAGAGCTTTCATCACGGCCACAGAGCGGGCGTGGCGCTGACTGTAACGATTAGCTGCTACAGCAGCAGCGCAAGCGGCCAGAACTATACCGAGTAAGCCTGACAGCAATAAAAAGCGCTCAGACCTGTCCAAAGCACCGCCTATAGCAGACTCCCTGTCCATTTTTTGCCATCTGTCTTGTGGTCCCAACAGCTCTTTGCTTTGAGTTTCTAACTGCGCAAGCTTTTGCTGGCTGCCGGCAAACATTAAGCGATAGCCGATCCGACTTCCCGGCTGAATAATGCCGGTTGCGGCCACATCATCCAGATGCATCAATACCCGTGGCGAGCTACCGAACACCGACAGCGGCGCATCAGGCTCAGCTACTATTACCCCTGCAGCCGTAAATACTTTTTCCCCCAGCTCCAGACTGTCGCCAACCTTAATATTCAGCAAACTATAAAGGCGACTTTCCAGATAAAGCTGATTAGGCTGCAAAGTGCTCTGTGTCGTAGGGTTGCTGAGTGAAGTGCTTAACTTTAACTCGCCTCTTAACGGGTAAGTCGCAGACACTGCCTTCACAGAAACCAGCTGCATCAAATCTTTGGCAAAGAGCATAGAGTTAAACTGCACCTGCCTGGATGATTTCAGCTCCAGTTCATCAGCTTGCCGTTGCACCTCTTCGTTAAAACCCACACTGGAACGTAGGATCTGGTCAGCCGCAACAAAGTTGGCGCTACGCTGGTAGAAGGCTGAACGAACAGATTCAGTGATCCCGGATAAACTGACTACAGTCAGCACAGCCAAAAACAACGAAAAGGCAATAACCCACAACTCTCCCCGGCTTAATTCGCGCCAGAACAGCCTCCAGGCGATTTTACCCCACATGGCGTTTGTCCTCTGCTGTTTGTGACAAATCCGCCGTTAAATGGCCCGCATGCATCTGAAATCTGAACTGGCAACGCTGGGCCAGTTCATGGTTATGAGTCACCAGCACTAAAGTCGTGCCTTGCTGTTCATTCAGCTCAAACAACAAATCTTCAATTTTTTCACCCGTGGCACTGTCCAGATTGGCGGAAGGTTCGTCAGCAAACAGCACTGCAGGTTGGGTAATAAAAGCTCTGGCGATAGCGACTCGTTGTTGTTCGCCGCCGCTCATTTGATTAGGGAAAAAATCGGCTCTGTGGCTTAAGCCTACTTGTGCCAGCAACTCAAGCCCCCTGCTGCGTGCATCCGGCATACCAGCCAGTTCGGCAGGTAAAGTAACGTTTTCCAGAGCAGTCAGGCTGGGCAAAAGTAAAAAGGATTGAAATACAAAACCAACGGAACGGGCTCTTAGTTCAGCACGCTGATCTTCACTGAGTGTATGCAGCGGCTGACCTGCCAGATACACTTCTCCGGAGCTTGCCTGGTCCAGTCCGGCTAATATACCCAGTAAGGTCGACTTCCCTGAACCTGAAGCTCCAACTATGGCAACTGTCGCGCCCTGATTGATCGTCAAATGGATATCTTGCAGTATGGTAAGGTCAGACTCAGTAAGCTGAACTGTTTTTACAACATTTTTTGCAACAATATGAGGGTTAGGTGTTTTCATGATTAGATTGATCTACCTTATGCTTTTGGTTCTGTTTGTCACCACAGCTGCAGTGCAGGCCAAAACGCTGTTAATTCTGGGCGATAGTCTGAGCGCCGGTTATGGTTTAAGCCAACAACAAAGTTGGGTTCATTTACTTCAGCAAAAGCTGGCACAACAAGATAAAGGCTGGACTCTGGTTAACGCCAGTATCAGCGGCGAAACCTCAGGCGGCGGTCTGGCACGTTTACCTGCCCTGCTCGAACAACACAAACCAGACTATGTGTTGATTGAGCTGGGTGCCAACGATGGCCTGCGCGGTTTTCCAGTGCAGGCGCTTGAAAGCAATCTCACTGCTATGGTAGCGCAAATAAAACAGCAACAAAGCAAAGCTGTGTTAATGCAGATACGTATTCCACCTAATTACGGCCCACGTTACACCAAACTATTTACCGATCTGTATCCTAAAATAGCAAAGGAGCAACAAATCCCTCTGTGGCCTTTCTTTATGGAGACCATAGCGTTAAAACAGCAATGGATGCAAGCAGATGGACTACACCCGAACCTGGAAGCACAGCCTGTCATCGCAGATTTAATGCTACCTTTAATCACAGGTCTAGACTAAAGATGTAACGAAGTTTGAGGAATGTCAGGAAGCGGCTTTCAGGCCGCTTTTTTTATGGGATTTCAATGTAAAGATAAAACAAAGAAATTTGATAAGACCAATAAGAGCAAAATGCCCAATGGCTGAAAAACTGAAGAAAACAAAAAATAATGAAGATGAGTAATGAAAGTACAAAAAGTGCAGATATTTGGTGGAGCTAAGCGGGATCGAACCGCTGACCTCTTGCATGCCATGCAAGCGCTCTCCCAGCTGAGCTATAGCCCCACTTGCAGGTAAAACGCTGAAGTGGCGTCCCTTAGGGGATTCGAACCCCTGTTACCGCCGTGAAAGGGCGGTGTCCTAGGCCTCTAGACGAAAGGGACACTGGAAAGATCTTCATATGATGCTGGCGTCCCTTAGGGGATTCGAACCCCTGTTACCGCCGTGAAAGGGCGGTGTCCT
>CBIMJC010000247.1:0-6230 GCA_966244125.1 uncultured Rheinheimera sp. | reverse complement strand
GGAAATGTCCATGCTTTCTACTGGGGTCCACCCCATTAGCTACCGCCGTAGCTAATAGAAAACTCATCCCGGAAAACCACGAGAAGTATTATCGAAACATTTTATCAGGTGGCATTTTTGAAAGTCCTGAGCCCCTTTCCCTGGAAGATACAGCTAAATGGGCCTGTGAGTATTTCTGGCGAACGTTATATAAAGCCTATCCGGATGTTGAACAGAAAAGACCTCTGGCAGCAGAGACAGCAGAAGAATTGCTTCGACTCTCTATGGTTGATGAAGGAAAAGGACTCTCTGACTGGATAAATAGGAATAGCACAAAATTAAACAATGCATTGCCAATGGCAACTGGCGAAACATTACTCATGCTCTTTTGCAAATTTTACAACCAGATGAAGCAGAGACTTCCTATAGTAGCGTCCATGATGCCCATTGATCTACGAAGGGAATTAAGAGCCAACCAGTCCGGGTTTGAAGCAATGCAGAAGCAATGGCGACAAGCAGTTGTGTTGCTTACACAACAAACTCCAAAGCAGCTAAATATTCCTGATTATAAAAATCAGACTCCTTTGATGCTGATGGCAGAAGCTGGTGACACAGAAATGGTGAGTATTATGCTGCAGGCAGGTGCCAATCCAGAGCTGCAAGATATTAGAGGGATGACAGCGCTTCATTCCGCTATTAAATCAGGAGTGAACAGCTGTGTAGATACTCTGTTAGATCATCCATGCCGCCTGAACATAATGACAGAAGATGGTCAAACACCCTTGCACACAGCTGCTTGGGTGGCAAATCAACATGCCATAAAACGCTTGCTGAAGCTTGCGCCAGAACTCGCGTGGCAGAGAAACGCCAAGGATAAGACCCCTCTTGAATACATTGAACTATTTGTTGAGGAGCCTGAAGCTTTGGAAGCTCTGAACAATCAGATAAGAAAAAATAACAGGTCGCCAATCACCAAACATCATTTAGAGGCCGCAATTAGTATCCTTGAATTAGCACCGCCAGTTATGGAGTAGCGAATCTAAAACTCGGCAAATTGCCGGAAACTGAACCGCACTTTTGTGCCCAAAATACCCAACTTAACCAACAAACGAAAGACTGGAGATGACTATGTCCCGCTCAGCAAATGACGATAGAAGTGACAGCATGAACCCAAACAACGATGCCTATTGGGATAGCCTGGATAACCATTCAAACCAGCTAAACCCAAACCACGAAGAATACAGAGGAGATGAAGACGACGATTAGAATTTATCCACACTCAAATTGCCAGATCGCATAACGCGGTCTGGCAGCTGATTTAATGCGGCAAGTCTTAGCATCACAGCAGTGAGCCACTTTAAAAAACTGTACCCATAGCCCTAAAAAAGGTATAAAAATTTAACGTCTATATTGTTAGCCAGTAAATGAAACACAGACTGAAGGACCGGAATTGTGCGTAAAACAAGTTTTAAAATCGCTGTTTATGTAGATATGGAAAATATTGCCTCATCAGAGTTTTCTCTGGAAGAGTTGATGAATGGATTGATGAAGGCAGACGAAGACCAGCATTGTACCTTTGTCATCAAAGTTGCTTACGGCAATCAAAACTCAGCAAAAAAGACGCTCAAAGAACAGCTCATCGATCATAACTTTACTCTTATCGACACTCCGAAAATCAGTGTGGGTAAAAACCGTGCCGATCTGATGATTAGCCTGGACGCATTTGAAACTCTGTATCTGGCAACACCAGAAATAGACCGTTACTGCTTTTTTACCAGTGACTCAGATTTCACCATCATTGGGGATCGCTTACGCAAATTTGGCAAAGAGGTGTGGCTGGTCTGTAAACAAAAAGACAAAGACCGGGCCATCTTATCTAAGTCCTTCGACACCTTACTCTTCCTCGAAGACTTCCATACGCCACGTAAACTTAAGTTTTCGGACAAAACAGAAGAGCTTTTTGTCAAAGCTGTACGGAATATCAATCGCAGTAAACTCCCTGTGAATGTCTCTGCTGCGTACGGAAAAATGAAGGAAATTGACCCCAGTTTTGATATATCAAAAACCGAGTTTAAAAACTTTATGCCACTGATTAAAGTCATGGCTGAACGCGGACATATTAAGTTTACAACCTCATCCCATGGTGAAAACAAGTTAACCGATATTTTGGTCTAAGTTGTAAGGCTTAAATAGCCTCTGCCGAACGTTAACCAGGTCAAAGAACGCTCTCAGAATAGCGCGGTCCAGATCGCCCTTTTTGCCTGAACATTTTGCTTCCCTACAATCCCAATATTGCTTTTGGAAACAAGCGTTGTTATGGTAGTTTTTTAACCATCGCCGCAATGAAAAATAAATAACCAGCAGACAACAAAGGCGATGGGTATGCAAGCAGACCGGAGATGGATTTTATGGTTGTTGAGCAGCAGTTGGAACGTGCGCGTCTTGAATTACTTGATATGGGTCTTCGATCCAACCCTCAACTAAATTACCGCAGTGGCAGTAAATCCCTCGACATTATTGATGAACAATCTGCCAAGATTTTTCAGATGCTGGTTGAGCAGGAAAACACCCTTAGCTTTTTGCCGCTGCCTGAAGCTTATCAGCAAAAAATTGCCGACAACGAAGATGAAGGAAGCTTCTTTCAGTCGGACGACGACTCCGAATTACCACCGCTTGATTTGTATCTGGAACAAAAGAAAGGCGCTGCCCGCTTTAGCGATAAATACCTGCAAACAGGGCTGATACCATCAAAGCTGGATAAAGCGCTGCTGAAACTCGAAACTGAAGCGCACACCATGCTGCAGGAACAAGGTGTTGAGGTTCTGTATCTGGCTCTTGGTTTTTTACAGTGGAATGAGCCCACCAACTCATCGGTTTCAAGGTATGCGCCTTTAATTCTGATCCCTGTCGAACTTACCCGATCTTCTGCCCGAGACAGCTTCAAGTTACGTTACACAGGCGAAGAGCTGGGTTCAAACCTGACTCTGACAGCGAAACTCAGAACAGAATTTAAGTTATTGCTGCCCACCTATTCTGATGAAATGACAGTCTCGGATTATTATCAGGCGGTAGCAGATGCAATTGCAGCTCAACCTTCATGGCGGGTGCATCAGGATAAAATTGGTTTAGGGCTGTTCTCTTTTGGCAAGTTTCAGATGTATATGGACCTTGACCCGTCCGGCTGGCCTGAAGGAAAAAAACCATCCCAATTGCCTTTGATTGGCCGCTTATTCCGGGATGGTTTTGATCACAATGCCGAGATTAACCAAGATGATCTGAATCATCCGGAAAAACTCCACTTGGTAAAAGACGCTGACTCCAGCCAAATTGAAGCCATCTTAGCGATGAAGTCAGGTGCAGACCTGATCATTCAAGGCCCACCAGGCACAGGCAAATCCCAAACCATCACCAATATCATTGCTGAAGCCGTTGCTGTGGGTAAAAAAGTGCTGTTTGTGGCGCAAAAAATGGCAGCACTTGAGGTGGTGAAAAAACGTCTTGATGAAACTCATATGGGCTTTGCCGTACTGGAACTGCATAGCCACAAAAGCACCAAAAAAGCTGTGCTGGAATCTATTGCTGAATCGCTCGAACAAGGACGGCCACAAACCGGAAACCGCCAGCAAGAGTTGTCGGATTTAGCACAATCAAAAGCTTCACTGGATGCTTATGTGCATGCCATTCGCGCTCCTGTTTTGCGCAGTGGCCTCAATTACATTGAAGCTTTAGGCTCTCTGTTGCAGCTGAAAACAAAAGATCCCGAAAGCTCTTTGCCTACTTTGCCTTTTAGCTGTTTTGAACAATGGACAGCCGAGCAATACAGCAATGCCAGAAAACTGGTGGCTGAATTAGTGCAGCAACTGGAACGTGTTGGTGTGCCTGCAGCTCACCCTTTTGCGATGTCTGACCGCACTGATTTTTCTCCTGCCCTGCAGCAAGCGTTAACCTCAGCTTTGGCAGAAATAAACCAGCTACTTAACCAACTTGATGCGCAAACTCAAACCGTTAGTGCATTTCTGAAGCTTGAAAAACCACAAAGCCTGCAACAAGTTAAACCACTGATCGCGACAACAAGCTGGCTATTCGAAGTGCCGGATCTTAAACAGGTTAAAGTAAATAACCCTTTATGGGCTGTTGAACAAAAGCGGATAGATAACGGCCTGGCTTGTTTAGCCAATTTCTTAACCTTAAAAGCCAGCTGTGAACAACTTTTTATCGCTCAGGCGCTGGATGCCGATTTGCTGAGTATCCGCCAGGGCTTAATTGGTAAAACAGATAGATGGTGGCGTTTCCTGTCGTCCAGTTATCGACAAGCCAAAGCTAACTTAGCAGGGCTTTGGCGTGGCACTCTGCCCGCTTCGTCTGCCGACTGGCTCACTGCATTAGATACAGCCCTGGCTTACCAAAGCGCGAAAAAAGAGCTGGCCAGCTACCAGGCTATTATGTCTGAAGTTTTTGGCTCTCAGTGGCAAGGCGAGTTTTCAGAGCATGCTGAATTAACTCAAATCCATAGCTGGATCAGCACCTTTTATACAAAGGTAAATCGTCTTGAATTGTCGCAGTCATTGGCTGAACTTATTGATACAGGCGTGGATAAAAAGCTGCTGCGTGATCAGGCGAACTCACTAACGACACTCTGTAACGCTATTGCAGTGCAGGCGCAAACACTGAAAGAGCTGATACAAATCCCCAACAGCAATCCAAACCATGATTTAGCAGCCATGCAATTTACCCAGCTCAATACTTTGTTAGAAGGCTGGAAAAACTCCGCCCTACTCTATGACTTTGCACGCTATAACCAGATTATTCAGGCCTTTGAACCTTTTAACATCAAAGCTTTCACTGAACTGGCGTACTCATGGCATACAGCCCCAGACTTGCTAATGACGGTATTCGAGCTTAGTTATTACCGTGGTTTGGTTGATCATGCCTACGACAGCTCGGAAGCCATACGGCGCTTTGACCGCAATAAACATGAGCAAAGCCTGCGCGACTTTAAACGTATTGATGGTAACAGTTTGTTTTTCGCCCAAGAGCTGTTGGTGAACACCCTGTACGAGCGCTTACCGAAGAAAACAGCGAAAGGTGAAATGGAATTAGTGCTGCGCGAAATGGGTAAGAAAAAGCGCCATATTCCTATCCGAAAACTACTGGCTGAAGCCGGTAACGTGATCCAGCAAGTAAAACCTATTTTTATGATGAGCCCTATGTCCATCGCCACTTACCTGAAACAAGGTGCTTTGGATTTTGATCTGGTGATCTTTGACGAAGCCAGCCAAATTCCTGCCCCTGATGCCCTCGGCGCAATGCTGCGTGGGCGGCAGGTTATTGTGGTGGGTGACAGTAAGCAAATGCCACCAAGTAACTTATTTGGTAAAGCCGTTGAACTGGAAGAAGAAGAGTTGGAAAGCAGCGCCACTGCTGAAATGGAAAGTATTCTGGCACTGATGGAAGCCCGTGGTGCTGCCAGCAAAATGTTACGCTGGCACTACCGATCCCGCCACGATTCGCTGATAGCAGTGTCCAACGACCAGTTTTATAAAAACAAGTTAGTGGCCTTTCCAAGCCCAGGCTTTCATCCTGATGCAACAGGGCTGAAGTTTCATCATTTGCCGGAAACTCATTACGACAAAGGCGGTTCACGCACCAATCCAGGTGAAGTAAAAGCTGTAGTAGCGGCCGTATTAAACCATGCGTTAAGCAAACCTCACCTGTCCTTGGGTGTTGTGGCTTTTAGCCTTTCGCAGCGTGATGCTATTTTGCTTGAGCTGGAAAAAGAGCGCCGCTTACACCCAGAAACCGACGAGTTCTTTGCACGACATGCAGGTGGCGATGAGTTTTTTGTGAAAAACCTGGAGAACGTGCAAGGTGACGAACGCGACGTTATCTATATCAGCATTTGTTATGGCAAAACCAGCACGGGCCAACTGAGCCAGAATTTTGGCCTGCTGAATAAACCCGGTGGTGAACGGCGCTTAAACGTGCTGATCTCACGCGCACGGCTGGCGATGGAAGTCTTTGCCAACTTCAAAGGCGATGAATTAAAAGTAGAAGCAGACAGCCCTTTTGGTGTGCGTTCGCTGCAAATCTTTTTGCAATTTGCTGAATCAGGCCAGTTGAACAAAGCCCATGAAAAAGAGCAGGAACAAAACTTTGCTTTTGGCGCCCTGCTACATCAGGCGATCCAGCGTTTGGGGTATCAGGTCGCCACCCGAGTCGGCAGTCAGGGGTATTACAGCGACTTAGCCATC
>CBIMJC010000246.1:0-6259 GCA_966244125.1 uncultured Rheinheimera sp. | reverse complement strand
TGCCACCTTTCAGTTCAGAGTCAGCAAAGTGTTGCAACAAATGCAGATGCTTGAACGCCTGTTTGCCACTCAGCCCGCTGTCTCAGAGCCAATGTTTCAGCAATTTCTGCACGATTATCCCTGGCAGGAAGCAGGCGTCTTGTTTTTTGACTGGGTAGAAATAGTGCCGGACCAGCAGCGCGCTGCGGTAGAAATTCAGCTCAACACCAGCTTTAAGGAGTATGCCAACCCCGGAGTCAGGCTGGCGGCAAAAAGGCCACACTACAGTGTTGTACGTTATCTGGCGTCAGCTTCCGGTGATAAATCGCTGACAGGCCTGGATTTAGCCGCAGACCCGGTGCGAAAGGAGGCCATGGACTATGCAAGGGATTCAGGCAGTATCAGCATCACAGCACCGGTACGGCTGGTCAATGGTCAACCCGCTTTGCTGTTTTTTGTTCCTGTTTATCAGCACGGAACAGTGCCCCCCACTCTTGACGCAAAACGCAGGCAAATCCGTGGTTTTATTTGTGGCGTCTTTGAAACAGAACAATTGGTGGAAACCAGTTTAAGCCAATACGACAGATCTCAATTTCATCTGCAGATCAAAGATTTAGGCACAGGATTATCCTATTACGGTTCTTTGCCTGCTGCTTCGGCTCAAAGCAGTTATCTGACCTGGACCAGGCACTGGTCTCATGCCGGGCGCTCACTGGAACTGCAATTGGTTCCAAGTAAAAATATGCTCACTCTGAATTCAGGCCAACAAAGCTGGTATGTCTTAACAGGTGGCTTAGTGCTCTGTAGTCTGTTGGGTATTTTCCTGCTGGTTCTGACAGGCCGTTCAGCCCGTATTGAGCATTTAATTACCCAAAGAACCAAAGAGCTGAGCTCCATTCTGGAGAATGCGATTGAATCCATTGTGATAGTGGATCAGCAGGGACTGATTGAAAGGGTGAATAAAGAAACCTCTTTGTTGTTTGGTTACTCTATGTCTGCCTTATTGCGCCAGCCTGTCAGTAAATTATTGGCCTGTTTACCCGAACATAAAAGCCATCAGCTGTTGCAGCCTCTGACCACAGAGCAGCTGAACTTATGGGTAGGTCATACAGTGGAGGTGACAGGACTAAGCCAAGATGGTCAGCAAATTCCACTGGAAATGGGCTTAAGCCGGGTCGATACCGCAGACAAACATTTGTATACCCTGATGCTGCACGACTTACGTGAACGCAAAAAAATCGACCGGATGAAAAGCGAATTTATCTCAACCGTCAGCCACGAATTACGTACCCCTCTGACTTCGATCAATGGTTCTTTAGGCTTATTGGCCGGTGGTGTAGTGGGCGAATTACCGCCACAAGCCCAGCAACTGGTACAAATAGCCAAAACCAATACAGACCGGCTGGCGCGGCTGGTGAACGATATTCTGGATATTGAAAAACTGGAATTTGGTCAATTGAAGCTGCAGCCGTCAGAAGTAGAAGTCCTGGCTTTATTGCAGGAAGCTAAAGTACAAAATCAGGCCTATGCCGATAAATATTTAGTGCGGCTGGATTTAGTGACACCAGCAGAGGCCGGGCCTGTTTATTTGTATCAGGATAAATTCCGCTTGCTGCAAATTTTGTCGAATTTAATTTCCAATGCGATCAAATTTTCACCCAGCCACTCTGTGGTGAAATTAAGTTATCAGTTAAAAGAGGGTCAGCTGGTGATTCAGGTCAAAGATCAGGGCGCTGGTATAGCAGAGTCTTTCAGAAGCAAAATTTTCCAGAAGTTTGCTCAGGCTGACAGTTCCGACAGCCGCAGTAATCAGGGCTCAGGTTTAGGTTTAAATATCAGTAAAACACTGGTGGAGATGATGCAGGGTACTATCGACTTTGAATCGGAGCTGGGCAAAGGCACCTGCTTTAGTCTGACCTTTCCGTATTATCAGCAGCCGCATCGTCACGAAAAAAGTCAGGCGCAAGATTAAAAAGCTTATTTATACTCAAAACCGCTGTTTCCACGTAAAAACATAACAAGAAGGTAAACCCATGAAACCTGTCTATAAACTCAGTCTGACCGCAATGCTGGTCAGTTCAGCCTTATTATTAAGTGCCTGTGGTGAAAAAGCATCACCTCAACCGGAAACCAAAACTGTTGCCACACAAGCGACCGCAGAAGAAGCCAAAGCTTTTGTCAAAGCGGCTGGTGATGAACTCAGTACTTTATTGCTGGAAGTCAACCGCGCTGACTGGATAGCGTCAAACTTTATTACCGAAGACACCGAAGCTTTATCTGCAGCCGCAGGTCAGAAGCTGACAGAAATGGTGGTGCGTTTAGCGAATCAGGCCGCCCGTTTTAATGACACAGAAGTGGATTACGACACCCGCCGTCAGCTGGATAAACTCAAACAAGCCCTGACCTTAGCAGCGCCGCAGGACAAAGCCAAAACTGAAGAGTTATCCGGTATTGTCGCTAAACTTAATGCCATGTATGGCAAAGGCAAATACTGCAAAACACCGGATAACTGTCTGGATTTAGGCCAGATGTCCAGCACTATGGCCAGCTCCCGCAACTACGACGAACAACTGGAAATGTGGACAGGCTGGCACAATACAGCAGCGCCTATGAAGCCAATTTATGTGCGTCAGGTGGAGCTTGCCAACGAAGGCGCTAAAGAGCTGGGTTATGCCGACACAGGTGCTATGTGGCGTTCAAAATACGATATGGACCCCAATGCTTTTGCACTGGAACTGGATAAACAATGGGGTGCCGTCAAGCCGTTGTACGATGCGTTACATTGCCATGTGCGGGCTAAATTATCGGAAAAATACGGTGCCGACAAAGTGCCGCTGGATAAACCCATTCCAGCCCATTTACTGGGTAATATGTGGGCACAAAGCTGGGGCAATATTTATGATTTAGTAGCACCGGCAGATGCAGACCCTGGTTATGACGTCACTAAACTATTGGCTGACAAAGGTTATGACGAATTAAAAATGGTGAAAGGAGCTGAAGGCTTTTTCACTTCGTTAGGTTTTGCACCTTTGCCTGAAACCTTCTGGACCCGATCCTTATTTGTGCAACCTAAAGATCGGGATGTGGTCTGCCATGCTTCAGCCTGGGACTTAGACGCTAAAGACGATTTACGCATCAAAATGTGTATTCAGCGCACCGGCGAAGAGTTTTCAGTGATCCACCACGAACTGGGGCATAATTTCTATCAACGTGCTTATAAAAACCAGCCGGTGTTTTATCAGGAAAGTGCGAACGATGGTTTCCACGAAGCCATAGGTGACACCATAGCCTTGTCAGTCACACCCAAATACCTGCAACAAATTGGTTTACTGGAGCAAATTCCGGACGAATCGAAAGACATAGGTTTATTACTGAAACTGGCGCTGGATAAGGTCGCCTTCCTGCCTTTTGGTTTGTTAGTGGACCAATGGCGCTGGCAGGTATTTTCCGGTCAGGTGAAACCAGAGCAATACAATGAAGCCTGGTGGAAATTACGTGAACAGTATCAGGGTGTGGCGGCACCTGTTGCCCGCACTGAAGCCGACTTTGACGCTGGCGCTAAATACCATGTGCCAGGCAATACACCTTATACCCGGTATTTCCTCGCTCATATTCTGCAGTTCCAGTTCCACAAAGCTTTATGTGAAAAAGCCGGTGACACAGGCGCTATTCACCGCTGTTCTATCTACAACAGCAAAGAAGCCGGGGCTGCACTGAATGAAATGCTGGAAATGGGTTCTAGCCGGCCATGGCAGGAAGCTTTAGCCAAACTCACAGGCAAACCAGAAATGGATTCCAGTGCCATTCTGGCCTATTTTGCGCCATTAAAAACCTGGCTGGATGAGCAAAATAAAGACAGGCAGTGCGGCTGGTAATAGCAGATGGATCGGATTAAAGGGTAGCGTGAGCTGCCCTTTTTTTTAAAAGGGCATCAGTAGCTCTGACATTTAAAAAAATTTCTTATCTGTTGTCGATTTGAATAAACCTGAACCGACTAAGCACAGAGACAGTGAAACAGGCATTGTCAGTTTATAGCCAACAGGAGGGCCCCATGGCCAAAATGCTTTTTGTCAATTTACCCTGCAGCAACTTAACTGCTGCTATCGAGTTTTATCAGGCGCTGGGTTTTGACCAGAATATGCAGTTCAGCGACGACACTGCCGCTTGTATGGTCTGGAGTGAACATATTTTTGTGATGTTATTAACCCATGCCAAATGGCAAAGTTTTACTCAAAGACCGATCCCAGACTCAGGCAGCAGCGAAGTGATGCTGGCTTTAAGTTGTGATAACAAAGCAGCAGTGGATCAGGTCTGTACTGCAGCGACTCAAGCCGGTGGCACTGCTGATGTGAATGCCAAACAGGATTTAGGTTTTATGTATGGCCGCTCTGTGCTGGATTTAGATGGTCATATCTGGGAGTTTTTCTGGATGGACCCGGCCGCAGTAGCTGGTTGATTGCCAACATCACCACACCAAATCAAAACCCAAAGTAATTGCAGTTGCAGCGAGGCGACAAGAACGTGAGACCCCAGGAGCATAGTTACCTATGTGACTGGGGCTCGTGGCCGCAGTCAACAAAGCTGCGGCTGCAAGAACGAAGGGTTTTACAGCATAAGGCGATAACCAATTCCTGCCTCAGTTTTCAAGTAACGGGGTTCGGTGGGGTCGTCGCCTATCTTTTGCCGTAGGTGGCTGATTACAATACGTAAATAATGGCTGTCCTGACCATGGCTTGGGCCCCAGATTTGTTCCAGCAGCTGTTTTTGTGTGATCACACATTGCCGGTGCTGCGCCAAAGTCGCCAGCACCGCATATTCTTTCGGCGTTAGCTCCACTTCCACAGCTTTACAGGTCACCAGACGGCGGGCCAGGTCTATCTGCAGATACCCATCGTCCAGCACAGCCGGGGTTTTATCAGGCAAACGGTCGCGTAATTGTGCCCGCACCCGCGCCAGCAACTCTTCGACACTAAAAGGCTTAGTCACATAATCCTGAGCACCTATGTCCAGCGCTTTGATTTTGTCGGAGTCGCCGTTACGCACCGACAATACGATGACCGGAACTTTGGAAAAACTGCGCAGCTCAGTTAATAACTCCAGGCCATCACCATCAGGTAAACCTAAATCCAGCACCACTAAATCCGGCTGCTGGCGCACTAAAGCCGCCAGACCAGATTCGACTGAATCCGCTTCTGTCACCTCATAACCGACACTTTTTAACGCAATCCGCAGCATTTTGCGGATTTGCATTTCGTCATCAACAACCAGAATTCGGGCGGACAATAGACTTAGTCTCCTGCTTGGGTTTCAGGCAAAGGCAATTCGACAATAAAACGTGAACCAGTGCCAACACGGGCTGAGCTGGCTTTCACTGTGCCACCGTGTGCACCAATCATGCCGCGGCAAATCGCCAGCCCCATGCCGGTATTGTGCCTTTTACTGTCGCCGTCAGCCACCACATAAAACATATCAAAGACTTTTTCCCGCAGTGCCTCCGGAATACCAGGGCCACTGTCTTCAATTTCAATGCGGCAGAGCTTGCCTTGCTGATTGACCCAAACCCGCACCGGCTCGCCATCCGGGCTGTATTTAGCAGCATTTTCCAGAATATTAAACAGCCCCTGTTCCAGCAAAGCGGCGTGAGCATAAAGTAAAGGCAAATCCGGCGCCGCTTCGTAGTCCACCTCAACCTGAGGGAAAAAGCGTTTTAAGCGTTGTTTGGCGCTGCCAATAATATCGGCCACCGACACCCAATCCCGTTCCAGCTTTAAAGTGCCATGACCTAAACGTGTCATATCCAGCAGGTTCTGGATATATCTGTCCAGCCGCTGACTTTCCAGCAGAATAGTGCTTAACAGCTCATTGCGATCTTCTTTGGATAACTGCTGGTCCAGCACCTGTAAACTCTCGGCAGAACCCATCATGGCCGCCAGCGGTGAACGTAAATCGTGAGACACAGAGGACAACAAGGCCGAACGTAATTGCTCCATTTCGGCTTTCAGTTTTGAGCTTTCCAGTTCTGTATTCAGACTAATGCGCAACCAGACACTGACCGCCTGCTGACTTAACGTAGTGATTAAGTCCCGGTCGTCCGGCCTTAATACCTGCTGACTGGCTGGAAATTGCAGTAAAAGTACAGCCACAGTTTTGTCCTGAGCCAACAAAGGCAAAGCAGTCCACTGGCTGGCATTGAGGGTATCGCTGAAACGGCCAGCCATTTGCTGATGCCGCCTGGCCCAGTCAATCATCGCCTGATCCAGCGCCAGCAAGGGCTGATTCA
>CBIMJC010000245.1:0-6286 GCA_966244125.1 uncultured Rheinheimera sp. | reverse complement strand
CGCCTTCGCATAAACGATCCTGCGGGCAAACCCGGCCGCACACTTCAGGTAAGCTATTGGTTTTATGCGACAATTCAGCCGCTTCAATAATCTTGCCTTCGTTCGCCAGCTTTAACCACTGCGGAATATAGTTATGCACAGGGCATTTCCATTCGCAGTATGGGTTGCCACAGTCCAGACAACGGTCAGCCTGACCAGAGGCCTGTGTGTCTGTCATTGGCTGATAAATTTCGACGAACTCAATGGTCCGCTCACGGTGTGACTTCTTTGGTGGGTCAACCCGCTTTACATCGATAAATTGATAAACATTCTGTGCCATTATTGCCCCCTTACATCGCCTGAACCCGCAGCTCATCGGAAGAGCGTGCGCGGTGACCAAGCAAGGTATTGACGTCACTTGTTTTGGGTTTAACCAGTTTGAACTTGCTTAAGTAGTTGTTGAAATCTGTCAGGATCCGGTGCGCTTTTTCGCTGCCGGTAGCCTCAACGTGTTGATGCAACAAGCTACGTAAGTGTTCCTGCAGAATTGGTGTGCTGACGTCCAGCGCCTCCACCAGCTCAGGGTTCACCCGCAGGCATAAGTCATCCTGTTCATCTAATAAATAAGCAAAACCACCTGTCATACCTGCGCCAAAGTTGACGCCTGTCTGACCTAATACCAGTACCACACCACCTGTCATATATTCACAGCAGTTATCGCCTGTGCCTTCTACCACCACTATGGCACCTGAGTTACGTACGGCAAAACGCTCACCGGCACGGCCTGCAGCATAAAAACGGCCGCCAGTAGCACCATATAAACAGGTATTGCCTGCAATAGTGGCGTCGTCTTTGGCGTAGCTGACTCCTTTAGGCGGGAAAATGGCAATTTGGCCACCTGTCATGCCTTTACCTACATAGTCGTTGGCATCACCTTGCAGGGATAAATGCAAACCACCAGCGTTCCAGACACCAAAGCTCTGGCCTGCAGTACCTACGCAGTTAATCACAATAGGGTCTGTTGCCATGCCCTGATTGCCATGATGACGGGCAATAAAACCAGATAAGGCAGCACCAACAGAGCGATCGGTATTGCGGATAGGCACAGTTAAGCGGCCACCGGTTTTGTACTTCACCATATCGGCGCAGCGTTTCACCAGTTCCTGGTTTAAAGCGCCATCGTCGAACGGGTCGTTATTTTGTACGCAGAACAAGGATTTATCTGATTTAACACCAGAGGCCAATAAAATTGGGCTCAAGTCTAATTTCAGTTGTTTCTGCGTTTGGCCTTCGCGGACAGACAATAAATCAGTACGGCCAATCAGCTGTTCCAGTGAGGTTACACCCAGGTCAGCCATCAGCTCACGCACTTCATGGGATAAGAACTTAAAGTAGTTCATCACCATTTCTGGTAAACCGTTAAAGTGATCGCGGCGTAAAGTCGCATCCTGAGTCGCAACACCAGTGGCGCAGTTATTCAGGTGGCAAATCCGTAAGAATTTGCAGCCTAAAGCCACCATAGGTCCGGTACCAAAACCAAAGCTTTCAGCACCTAAAATAGCGGCTTTGACCACGTCTAAACCGGTTTTTAAACCACCGTCGACCTGCAGGCGAACCCGGTCACGTAAACCGTTTTCAACCAGCGCCTGATGCACTTCAGCCAAACCCAGTTCCCATGGCGAACCGGCGTATTTAACCGACGTCAGCGGGCTTGCACCTGTGCCACCGTCATAACCTGAGACGGTAATTAAATCGGCATAAGCCTTAGCTACACCTGTCGCAATAGTACCAACGCCAGGCTCAGACACCAGTTTGACCGAAATCAGCGCTTCAGGATTGACTTGTTTTAAGTCAAAAATCAGCTGAGCCAAATCTTCAATTGAATAAATATCGTGATGTGGCGGCGGAGAAATCAGCGTCACGCCAGGCACTGAATAACGCAGACGTGCAATTTCAGCTGTGACTTTTTCACCGGGCAACTGACCACCTTCACCCGGCTTAGCGCCCTGGGCTACTTTGATCTGAATCACTTCAGCGTTCACCAGATAATGTGGTGTGACACCAAAACGACCTGAAGCCACCTGCTTAATTTTGCTGTTTTTCTCAGTGCCAAAACGGCGTGGATCTTCGCCACCTTCGCCTGAGTTAGAACGGCCACCTAAACGGTTCATGGCTATCGCCAAAGCTTCATGCGCTTCAGGGCTTAAGGCTCCAATAGACATAGCGGCGCTGTCAAAACGCGGATACAGCGCTTCGACAGGCTGTACCTGCTCCAGTGCAACAGGAGTGGCATTGGTTTTGTTTAAGCTGAATAAGTCGCGTAAATGCGCAACAGGGCGCTGATTGACGAAGTCTGAGTAGACTTTGTAATCGGCATATTTGCCGCTGCGTACAGCTTTTTGCAGGCTTTGCACTACATCAGGGTTATAAGCATGGTATTCGCCGTCATGTACGTATTTCAGCTGGCCACCGTGATTCAGTGGTTTACGTTTTAACCAGGCACTGTTAGCGCGCTGCTGTACATCCTGCTGGAAGTCGGCAAAGTCGGCACCCTGAATACGGGAAGGTAAATCAGGGAAACACAGCTTCATCACGTTTTTGTTGATACCCACAGCCTCAAACAGGTTGGAGCAGCGATAGCTGGCCACAGTGGATATACCCATTTTTGACATGATTTTGTACAGGCCTTTATTGATACCTTTGCGGTAGTTCAGCACGGCCTGACGGGCAGTTAAATTGATGCTGCCTTTTTCCACTAACTGTTCAATAGTCTCGTACGCCAGGAATGGGTAAATACCTGTAGCGCCTAAACCGACCAGCACAGCAAAGTGATGTGGGTCACGTGTTGTTGCGGTTTCAATAATAATGTTGGAGTCGCAGCGCAGCTGGTTATCGACTAAAGCGTGATGCACTGCACCCACAGCCATAGCGGCCGGAATAGGGATCAGGCCTTGTTCGATACGACGGTCTGTTAAAATCACTAAAACGACTTTTTCTTCACGCACCACACGCACAGCTTCAGCACAAACACGCCGTACTGCAGTTTCCAGATCTTCGTCGTTCGGGTCGAAGTTCAAAGAAATAATATGGTGTTTGTAGTATTTCTCGTCAGCAGCTTTGAGCTGTTTTAAATCGCTGTACATCATCACAGGAGATTCAAACTGAATACGGCGGGCATAACCTGCAGTTTCACTAAAGACGTTGTGTTCACGGCCTATGCTGGTCGCCAGCGACATCACATGAGCTTCCCGTAACGGGTCTATTGGCGGGTTGGTGACCTGCGCAAACAACTGCCGGAAGTAATCGTAGAAAGTCCGGGTTTTTTGTGACAACACAGCCATTGGCGTGTCGTCCCCCATAGAACCTACAGCTTCCTGACCATCTTTGGCTAAGACAGACACAACCTGTTCAATTTCTTCGTAGCTGTAATTAAACAGCTTGTGGTAGACCATCATCTGATCGTCAGTAAAAACGCGTTTACCAATTAAGTCGGTCTCAAACTGCTCATAAGGTACTAAACGTTGTACGTTGGCGGATAACCATTGACGATACGGATGGCGAACCATTAAATCCTGGTCAATTTCTTCTGAGCGCCAGATTTTTCCTGTCTGCGTATCCACAGCCAGCATTTCGCCCGGGCCAACGCGGCCTTTTTCCTGCACTTCATCAGGTGTGTAGTCCCAGATGCCAACTTCAGAAGCCAGCGTAATTAATTTGTCTTTGGTAATCACAAAGCGGGCTGGGCGCAAGCCGTTGCGGTCCAGGTTACAGGCCACATGCTGACCGTTGGTCATCACTATACCGGCAGGGCCATCCCAGGGCTCCATATGCATGGAGTTAAACTCGTAGAAGGCCTTTAAGTTATCGTCCATTACTTTGTTGCCTTGCCATGCCGGCGGGACCAGCAAACGCATAGCACGGAATAAATCCATACCACCGGCCAGCAGCAATTCCAGCATATTGTCTAAAGAGCTGGAATCAGAGCCTGACTGGCTGACAAAAGGTGCTGCAGTGGGCAAATCCGGTAATAAAGGCGAAGCAAACTTGTATTGACGGGCACGGGCCCATTGTCTGTTGCCTGTGATGGTATTAATTTCGCCGTTATGAGCTAAAAAGCGGAATGGCTGAGCCAAAGCCCAACGTGGCATAGTGTTGGTAGAGAAACGCTGGTGGAAAACACAAATAGCGGTTTCCATCCGAACGTCTGCTAAGTCCAGATAAAAACGCGGCAAATCTGCCGGCATCATCAGGCCTTTAAATACTGTCACCAGGCACGAAAAACTCGGGACATAAAAGTCTGTGTCGCTGGTCAGCTGTTTTTCAATCCGGCGTCTGACCATATAAAGCCGGCGCTCTAAATCATGGTCATTCCAGCCAGGCTGAGCGCTGACAAAAGCCTGTTTTATTTGTGGCATAGAAGATAGCGCTAAATCACCCAGCACTGATGTGTCTGTTGGCATATCACGCCAGCCGACCAGAGTCAGAGTCTCACGGGTAATTTCCTGTTCAATGATAGCGCGCGCCAGTTCGGCTTTGACCGGATCCTGACTTAAGAAGAAGATGCCCACCCCATACTTTTTGCCTAAAACCCAGCCTTTCTCCTCTGCAATAGCACGGAAAAAACTATCGGGTTTTTGCATTAACAGGCCACAACCATCACCTGTTTTCCCATCCGCTGAAATTCCACCTCTGTGCTGCATACGGTCTAAACCGCTAATCGCAGTGCGCACAATACGGTGGCTGGCGACGCCTTCTAAATGAGCGATCAGACCAAAGCCACAGTTCTCTCTTGCCTGACTGTGGTGATACAACGCCATGACTCTTCCTCCAACCTGTCCTGTAAAATAAATATACCCTGAGCTTCTGAAACTGCTGCTTTGTAAACCTGCTGCGGTCATTTCAAGGACAGAGTAAGACTATGTTCCTGAAGTTCCATCAGTTGTTGCAGCGCTGCAATATCATCTGCGTATGGGTAAAAATGTTAAATTTATGAATTATTATTCTTTTATTTGGCGTTTTTATCCCTGAAAGAAAACAACAGCTCTTGTTTCAGTCAGTTAGGTGGTCCGCATAGTTGTTTTTATGGCGTTTAGACGTCTATCCATAAATAGACAATTAGATATACCCAGATCGGATGGAAATTGCAAGACCAGTCTGGCGCATTTAACTGACTATTTTGCCGAAGCCTGTTATAAGGCGGTTCTGTAATAAAATTACATAAACAGGGCTTTTTTGCTGGGTTTTGCGAAAGGGAGCGAAAAAAAAGGCCGCAGAAGCAGCCTTTTTTTGTAATTTAAACGATATTTTTATGCGGAACTTATGCGTGATAACCGTTTGAAACACCTTTGACTGTCACAGCTACAGCGTCATGTGCGTGCAGAGACTCATAGTGGTTCACCCGCAGCCAGAAATCATCAAATTCAGATAACTGGTTCAGTGCGTGTTTTAAACGACGGGCTGCATCCTCACAGAACATCAGGTTCTGACCGTTTAAGCGGGCAAACTCCTGCTCGTCAGCGCGTTTAACTGCAGCCTGTACCGGAGTTTGCAGCGCATCTTCAATAGCGTCTATTAATGCAATCACAGGGAAGTCTGTGACTTTATGGTTCAGCTGTACTTTTATTTCAGCCACAGAACGTTGACTGTGTGGCGTCGCCACTATGCCCTGAGTAGTGCCTAACCAGTCTTTGACTTGTTCAGCATTGACCTGAGCGTGGCCGGCAAACTTAGCGACAAAAGCTTCCTGAATAAGTTGACGTGCTAAAGCGGCTGAACAAGGACAAGTGGAAGAATAAGGCACGTCGACCTTCATTTCTACACCTAACCTGCCATCTTTTAACTGGCCTGTGATAGTCACAGGGTAAGCTTTCCAGCCTTGTTTTTCAGTGATCAGCGCTTTGCGGCGCAAATGCAGTTCAAAGTCAAACTTCACAAAAGCATGGGTACTTAAGTCTTCATGGCTGCTGATAAAGCCGTGCAGCAGTTCGCTTAAAGTCGCAAAACTTAAGCTGGACTCGATCGACAGTTGATCCAATAACAGATAAAGCCTGGACATATGAATGCCTTTGGCTTTTGGATCTTTTAAGTTTACGAAAGCTTCAACTTTGGCGCTGACCTGACGTGGTGCTTCTCCCGCCACACTTAACATCAGCGGCAGTTCAATATTGCTCATGCCAACCCATTCCAGCACGCCTTCAGTGGTGGCGGATGAATGGTTAGCTATATCTGGCATAGTGGTCGGCATGCATACTCCAATGTCGTCAAATGCTGGGATCATGTTCAGCATGACCCCGCTAAAAATTTGGCG
>CBIMJC010000244.1:0-6289 GCA_966244125.1 uncultured Rheinheimera sp. | reverse complement strand
GAGGGTACCTATTCTACTATTGGTTGCTTCTTGGTGGCCCGAAGTGGGTTTTTGTCAGCTCAAAGAACGCTTCCAGGTATATGTTCTTAGCCAATATGGTTTAACCACTACTTTAGGTGTGGCAAACCTGCTGGACGAAGAACCACCACGCATTAGTTTCCGTGGTGACCGCAGATTACGCCGTGAAGGTAACTCAGCATTCTACAGTCAATATGACTCACTGGGACGCCGTGTATTCCTGAACCTGTCGTATCAGTTCTGATTTAAACTCTGTCAAAATGCCGGCTTAGTCCGGCATTTTCGTATACTTATAAAATAATCCGAAGTAAGGTCGTTTTAGCCTGTTGCCGTCTTTGACGGTGATTCAACTTTGGAATGAGAATAAGAGAGACCGTAATGCCAAGGGTGATAGCCAAACCTGATACTTTAAATGAACTGAATGCAGATTTTGCGCAAAGCCCTTTGCAGCACCCTGTATTCTTAAATTCGGTGCCTAAATGTGGCACTCATTTAATCCGTAATATTTTCCGTATGTTTGTGCCTGTAGCGCAGCAATACCATCAGACTTTTATTCAGATCCCCATTTTGCATCAGCATCTGGCGGCTTTTTCTGCTGAAAAACCTATGTTGAGCTGGGGGCATTTACTCTTTTCGGACAACTCCGCTATTGCACTTCGAAATGTGTCGCAAGTGGTGGTGGTGCGTGATCCTTATGACTGGGTGTTGGCGCGGGCGCGTTTTTTCCTGTCAGACACCTTTCAGGGGTCAATGGACCATTTAAAAGGTGGCAAAGTTTCGATTGAGGAAATGCTGAACATGATGATTTTTGGCATTTATCAAAAGGCACCAACGCTGAACGAAATCTTTACCCATAACGCTGTGTCCTGGTTAGGGACAGGGGTGAAGCTGGTGCGTTATGAAGACATGGTGAAACATATCAAAGCCATAGATAAACCGGAAGCCGAACTCTATTTCCGTGATCTACTCAGTGTGCTGAATTTACCTGAGTGGCCAGATGACTGGAAACAACGGATCCTTGTCGGGTCAGACCGAAAACAAAGTGGCACCCACAGAGAAAATTTAGCCGGACTGGAGGCAGAAATACCGGATGAATTGCCTCTGATCCAGAAGCAATTGGTGGAATACGCAGCGCCAGGGCTAAGGCATTTACTGGGATACTACTGAGCAGGAGCGTCTTGATAAAAAAACCGGCGGTTGCCGGTTTTTTTATCTGGGAAAGGCGTTATTCGTAGGTATATTCTTCGATTTTATCGGCTTTCATCGAATAGGCTGATTTGGCCAAATCATGGCTCATTGACTCTGTGGTCAAAGTACCGCTGATCCAGAATGGCGAATAAATCATGTCGCCTTTAATTTTTTGTTTGTTGGTGACAAAAATAATCTGGTTTGGTGGTGGTGGCGGCACATGGATACAGGCGCCAAAATAAGGCACCAGGAAAAATGCGGTCACGTTTTGATCAGCATCATATTCCACAGGCACAATAAAACCAGGTACTTTCACTTTTTGATTGTTCAGCTCGCCTTTGACATTAGCGGACATCAGCACTTCGTTCCAGGCCGCTGCTGCCGGGTCCTGATTACCAAAAGTCTGATTCAAGGCGCCACTAGCCGGTGCTTCACCACCTTCATGGCTGATTTCCGGCAACTGTTCCATCTTTTTCAAATCTTCTTCCGGCAATAAATCTGTCCATTCCAATGCCTTATAGTCGTCAGCTTTTACCGGCAACGCCGTAAATGCGACCAAAGTCAGAATTAACGCCATGTATAACGATTTAACCATTGGAGCCTCAGCCTCTGCATATGTTATAAGGTCACAAAAGAAGCCGTATCATAACATGAGCCTTGTAATGTCAGAGCACACAGACCTGAAAATTCCGGCACTTGAACTCAAATCTTTAGTGTTCAGTTGGCCGGATCAGCCGCCTTTATTAAATATCCCACAACTGAAGTTAGAGCAGGGCCAGCACTTATTTATTTATGGCTCCTCCGGCTCAGGGAAAACCACTTTACTGAATTTATTGGCCGGTATTTATCCTTGTCAGCAGGGCGATATTGTCATTGCTGGCCAGTCGATGGCCACTTTATCCGCTGCGAAACGGGACCAGTTGCGGGCTTCTTCCATAGGTGTGGTCTTTCAGCAACTGAACTTAATTCCATATCTGACTGTGCTCCAAAACGTGTTGCTGGTCAGTGCTTTTAGTAAAAAAATTCCGCAGGCAGAGCAACGTGCCCGTTATCTGCTACAGAAGCTGGGTTTAGAACAACAGCTCTGGCAAGCACCGGCCAACCAGCTCAGTGTCGGTCAGCAGCAACGTGTGGCTATAGCCCGGGCTTTATTAACTCAGCCGGCATTGTTGATTGCAGATGAACCTACTTCAGCTTTGGATCATAAACACAGAGATGCATTTATGCAGCTGATGCTGAGCGAAGCACAACTTTGCGGCACTAGTGTGGTGTTTGTCAGTCATGATCCAGCTTTACGCTCTTACTTTCACTTTGAGCTGGATATGGAACAGTTAGATCAAGGAGTTCAGCCATGTTAATGCAGTTGGCCAGAGCCAGTTTATGGAACCGCAAAGGTACAGTGCTGATGACGGTGATATCCCTCACTATCAGTATCGCTTTGCTTCTGGGTATAGATCATATCCGCCATGAGGCGAAAAGCAGCTTTACCAGCACAGTGTCTGGTACTGATCTGATCGTGGGCGCCCGTTCCAGTCAGTTGAATTTATTATTGTATTCAGTGTTTCGTATCGGCAATGCCACCAATAATATCAGCTGGCAGAATTATCAGAAGGTAAAAACACATCCGCAAGTGGCCTGGAGTATTCCAATCTCGCTTGGCGATTCACATCGTGGTTATCGGGTGATAGGCACCAATGAGGACTACTTTAAGTTTTACCAGTACGGCGAAAAACAGCCATTAACACTGGCGCAGGGAATAGTTTTTGCTGGTGTGTATCAGGCCGTTATAGGCTCTGTGGTGGCGCAAAAGCTGGGCTACCAACTGGGTGAACACATTACTTTGTCACATGGGGTTGGCAGTATCAGTTTTACCCAACATAAAGATAAACCTTTTGAAGTGGTAGGCATTCTGGCGCCAACAGGTACACCTGTGGATCAAAGCGTACATATTCCGCTGCAGGGTATAGAAGCTATTCACCTGGGCTGGCAAAGCGGTGGTATGCCAGCGCCCGGCAAAAGCATCAGCGCAGAACAAAGTCTGAAGATGGATTTGGAGCCCAAAGTCATTACCGCTTATATGCTGGGGTTAAAATCCAAAATGGCGACTTTTGCCGTACAGCGTCAGCTCAATGAGTTTAAAGCTGAACCTTTGTCTGCCATTTTGCCTGGTGTGGCTTTAGCTGAACTCTGGCAAATGCTAAGCATGGTTGAAAATATGCTGCTGTTGATCACGGCTTTAGTGATAGTGGCGACTTTAGTGGGAATAGTCACGACCTTGTTGGCAGGACTGAAAGAGCGGCAACGTGAAATGGCTATTTTAAGGGCTGTTGGGGCTCCGGCTTCTACTGTTTTTTTACTGATCGAGCTGGAGTTATTGCTGATGGCTTTATTGTCCATAGGCAGCGCCTTGCTGGTGCTGGTGGCTGGCCTCTGGGCGTTCCGTGAGCTGCTTGCCAGTCAGTATGGACTTTTTATCAGTATTAACCCCTGGCATGACCAAACTGTTGTGATGCTGGGCTCAGTGCTGGGATTAACCTTAGTATTAGGTGCTATTCCGGCCTTTTTGGCGTACCGCAGAGCTCTGGCTTCAGGATTAATGGTCCGGCTTTAACTGATGAAAGGGCGAAGCCGGTCTGGAGTTCGCCCAATTTTTGTTGTTGTTTTAAGCACATAGCGTAAATTTTTTGCAGGCAAATTTGTATTTGTTACTGGGATTTATTCCATCCTTTGTTATAGTAGAACAGCACTTATCAGCGAACTATGGCAGAGCATGACCGCAGAACAATCTAAATTAGAGCAGCAACTGGCCAAGCTTCATCAGCAGTATATGGAACGACTGCAAACGGATATTCCTGTATTAGCTTCAGAAGTCGGTGCTTTAGTGACTTTAGCTGGCCAGCCGGACTGGCGTTCCATCATTCTACCGCTTAAACACAAATTCCATACCCTGGCGGGCTCTGCCGGTACTTTTGGTTTGCCTCAGCTGGGAAAACTGGCAAAAAACCTGGAACTGCAATTAAAAGACTGGATGGCAGCTGAGTCTGCACCTGACCTGTCCAGTATTAACAGCTTTATGACCCTTTTCCATCAGGTGCAATACGCTCATCAAAGCGGCCATCAGGTGATGAACCTGACCTCTGCCCGACTGGATTTATTGCAGGATCAAAAAGCGCTGATTTATGTGCTGGAAGATGACGAAGAAACGGCACAACATTTAACTCTGACACTGGCTACTTTTGGTTATCAAATCCAAAGTTATAAACGTATCGCAGACCTGGATCAGGCTTTGAAAATCAAGCTTCCTGATGCCCTTATTCTGGATATTTCCTTACCGGATGAAGAACAAACAGGTCTGGAGTATATAGCTGATTTTCAGAAGACCTTAGTGGAAGCCTTGCCTGTCCTGGTGCTGACCAGTCATAACAGTTTTGAACATCATCTGCAGGCTGTGCGCATTGGTGCCCGTGGTTACTTCGTCAAACCTTTGAACACTACGGCACTTGAAGCCCGTTTGCAGCGCTTATTGGCTGTACGCCGGCGTGAAGCGTTCAGGGTTCTGATCGTCGATGACGATCAATTATTGGCTGAGCATTACGCCCTGGTATTACAAGGCGCTGGTCTGCGTGCTGAGATTTTATTGGACCCCTCGCAAATTTATGACGGACTCAACAGGTTCCGCCCTGATGTGGTGTTGTTGGATGTACTGATGCCCGGCTGCTCAGGTCCGGAGCTGGCGCAACTGATCCGTTTGCAGGATGAATGGCTTAGTGTGCCTATTATTTACCTTTCTTCTGAAACAGACGGGGAACGTCAGCTGGCTGCTTTAGTAAAAGGTGGCGATGATTTCCTGACCAAACCTATCACGGACACCGCGCTCATTGTGGCTGTGTTTGCCAGAGCACAGCGTGCCAGACAGCTGGCGGACATGATGACCAAAGACAGCTTAACAGGCTTGTTGCAACATGCCAGGGTGAAAGAACGTTTAAGCCATGAGTTGCAACGCAGTGAACGTACTGGTGAGCCTTTAAGTGTGGTGATGCTGGATATCGATCATTTTAAAAAGGTGAACGACAACTATGGCCATCTGATTGGGGATCAGGTGATCAGCAGTTTAGCCAACCTGCTGAAACAGCAATTACGTAAAACCGATATTATTGGCCGCTACGGTGGAGAGGAATTTTTACTGATATTACCTGACTGTAACAAAGAACAGGCCTTTAGTCTGGTTGAGCAGTTACGTCAGTCTTTTGCCAGTTTGCCTTTTAGTTTTGACTACCAGAATTTTCACTGCACTTTCAGCGCTGGTATCAGTCAGGCAAAAGCTACAGATGAAACTGACCAGCTGATTGATCAGGCCGATAAAGCGCTGTATAGCTCTAAACATGCAGGCCGTAACCAGACCCAGTTTTATCAGCCATAGTCCTGGTCTGTTTTTTTCGTCAAAGCTTTGGGCTGCCAACCAGAGCTTTGAGTACTCAATGCCGCTGCGGTAATAAGTTTTTTAATTGTTGTAATAAAGCCGGTAAATCAATCCGGCTTTTTGCCAGCACTAAATCCACCTGATGTCGTTGCTGCTGATTTAACTCCTGAGCTGACCAGATCACCACAGGAGTCTGCGGCTGACGCAAAGCCAATTCCGGCAACAGTTCCAGTCCAGACCCGTCAGGTAATCCAATATCCAGTATCACGAGGTCAAAACGCTGGGTATTGAGCAGTTGCGTCGCTGATTTGACACTGGTAGCTTGCACTGACGAAGCGAAGTCTGCCAGATGTAAGGCTAACACCTGGCCTAAATGGGGATCATCCTCAATATGCAGGATCCTGATCTGCTGGTTTTTTTCTGCTCCCAACAGCAGCTCCAGTTTTTCCAGCAAAGACGAAGGGGATACAGGCTTGTCCAGCCAATCCAGAGCATGAATGCCACCAAAGAGCTGAGTATGGTTATCCCTGGACTCCGAGCTGACAATAAGAACCGGCGTGGTTTGATACTGATGACGACTGCGCAGCTCGGCAAATAAGGCTGAACCATGGCCGTCCGGTAAATTTAAATCCAGTGTTATCGCCTGATACGAGTCCAGATCTA
>CBIMJC010000243.1:0-6296 GCA_966244125.1 uncultured Rheinheimera sp. | reverse complement strand
GATTTCTGTTCATGCCGTTTCGCTGTGTGCCAGATAAACCAGTGGCGCTACCCTAATACAAAGCCTGAAAAAACTCAAGGCCAGGACGGCCTTCAGCACAAATACAAAGTCTTGACTGAGCCTTTCTGGCGCGTCAGTGTAGTGAGCAAAACAGACACCGGAACAGGGTAAAAATGTCAGTCACCTGCGAACAGGCTTTTTATGCCGAAATAAAACAGGCGTTAAAAGCCCGCCGTCAGCAACAGTGGGCAATGGCCTGGTCTCATCTGGAGCGGGCGCATATCCTGGGACAGCGGCAGTTTCTGCTGCACCTGCAAAGCCATTGGCTGATGTTAAAACTGGCCGTTGAACAGTCAGACTGGACCGAAATTCGCGGCCAGGTTTTGCGTTTGTTGCTAACTCCTGTCGGACATTTAACCGGTCGCCTGCCTGCAGGAAACCCCGGCTCCAGCCGTTATGCTGTATTAGAACAGCGGCCTGTACCCGAGGATTTACAGGCCTTGTTATCTGACACAACACAGCAGTCAGCTAAGGGCTGACTGCAAAATTCTGTGATATGTTTTTAGTTAAGAGTGAGTTGCCTGCGAAGGAGTGCATTTATGCAAGTTGCTTCAGTCCCCCACAATGAACAAGACAGATTAAAAGCGCTGCTGAAATTACAAATCCTGGACACTGAACCTGATGCCACTTTTGATGCCATTACCTCTCTGGCGGCCACTTTGTTTCAGGTTCCGATAGCGTTGGTGTCTTTGATCGACGAACAGCGGCAATGGTTTAAAAGTAAACAGGGACTGGAAGTCTGCCAGACGGACCGCAAACTGGCGTTTTGCGCTCACGCTATTTTACAGCCAGATATTTTTATCGTCGAAGACGCAGCAAAAGATGAGCGTTTTGCCGATAACCCGCTGGTGTGTACTATCCCGAATATCAGGTTTTATGCCGGTTGTCCGCTGATCAATGAACAGGGGTATGCCTTAGGCACCTTGTGTGTTATTGACCGTGTGCCCCGCAAGATGACGGAGCACGACAAAACCCTGCTGCGCAAACTGGCCTTGATGGTGATGGAAAGACTGAATGAACACAAACAAAAACTACAAACCGAACATAAGCTGCAATTGCTGGATTTATTGCTTGATTCTATTCCGGACGCTTTAGTGGCCTGTGACAGTGAAGGGCAACTGGAACAATTTAACAAGGTAGCGCGGGACTGGCACGGTGTGGACGTACGGCAGTGTGATTCAGAGTTATGGAGCCACTATTACGACTTGTATGAAGAGGATGGCCGCACCGTATTACCAACAGAACGTATTCCGTTGTTGAGGGCTTTTCATGGTGAAACTGTGGTGGCACAGGATATTTGTATCAAAGGCAAGGAGCAACCACCCCGCTGGGCGCGCTGCCGCGGTGAACAGCTTAAAACACGTTCAGGTCAGGTGTTAGGTGCCTTGGTATTGATGCACGATATCAGTGAGCAAAAGCAGCTGGAGCAGATGAAAACAGACTTTATCTCCACCGTTAGCCATGAATTGCGTACGCCTATTACAGCTATCAGTGGTGGCCTGGATTTGGTGATCAATCAGGTACTGGGGCCTGTGTCTGATAAAGCTCTGGCAATGCTTAAAGTGGCCAGTCAAAACAGTAAAAGGCTGCAGTTGCTGGTCAATGATTTGCTGGATATGGAAAAACTCAGTGCGGGAAAAATGGATTTTTATTTGCAACCTTGTGATTTGGCGGAAGAATGTCAGCAGGCTGTTGCGCAAAATCAGCCTTATGCCGATAAGTTTGGTGTTGCTTTGCGGGTACTGAATACTGAATCTGTTCAGATGCAACTGGATAGCCACAGGCTGCAACAGGTGCTGAGTAACTTATTATCTAATGCTATTAAATACTCAAAAACCGGTGCTGAAGTCGTGCTGAGTTACGGCCTGCTGGATGACAAGATCCGCCTGCAGGTTGAAGACAAAGGTGAGGGTATACCACTGCATTTTCAGGAGAAAATATTTCAGCGTTTTGCTCAGGCCGATGGCTCTGATTCCAAGGCTAAGTCCGGCACTGGTCTGGGCCTTGCCATCAGCAAAGCTATTATAGAGTCGATGGGCGGTACTATTGGATTCCGCTCAGTGCCGGGGCAGGGCACTGTGTTTTATTGTGATTTCCCCCGCCCGGCTCAAACTTAATCTGCTGTCTGATAGCTCGCCAGTATATGGGTCTCCAGCACAGCAGGTTCAAAATACTGCTGCCGTATTGCCAGATAGTCAGGATGACTAAAAAAACTGTCCATCAGCTGTTGGCTGGCAAAACTAATGGTAAAAACTCTGTTGATGGCTGTATCCGCGGGTTTCAGGCTTTTCTGCACCATAAAATCACAGCCAAAATCGCCCTGATGCTGATGCAACAAAGGCGTCATTAAACGGCGATATTCAGTGTAAAGCTCCGGATTGCTGACCTGAAGGCCGACCAATAATTCCACTGCCATAGTGTGTTCCTCAGTTTGAAAACCCCGTCACTTTAACCTGCAATAATGCCCGGGAAAAGTGCTGTGTGGTATGTTAAGTCGGATCATTGTCAGCAAGAAGATCAAATAATGCGCTGACTGAAGGTGCCTGAATTTTCACTACACAACTTTGGGCTAAAGCAAAAAAATGCGCCTGAACCAAAGCGGTCAGCTCCGGCAGTTCAAACTGCCTGACTGCAGCAGCTAAAGAGCTGTTGTGCTGGTTTAACTGCTGTAAAAGATAAGCCTGTCCTGTGGCATCAATCAACAGATCTTCAGGGGTGAAATAGGCCTGCTGCAGTTGGAACTGATGCTCAAAACTGCTCTTTGTCGCTAGATAGAGCAGCTCATCCTGACCTGCAAACTTAAAAATGGCGGGGTACTTTATCATCAACAACTCTTATCCGGGGTCTGCCCATTGGACTTGCAAAACATGACTGCCATGTAAATGGAGGCAGGGCAGAGCTAAAACAAGTGAGGTTGCAGCGGGGCGACAAAGGAAAAAGCCCCGATGAACATAGTCCACTATGTGATTGGGGCGAAGCTCTTTTTAAAAAGCCCGGGCCGTCAACAAAGCTGCAGCTTAAGTGAAGGCAGGGTTTAGCCAAAGCCAGTGGAGTTGCAGCGAGGCGACAAGGGAAAAAGTCCCCATGAACATAGTCCACTATCTAATTGGGGCGAAGCTCTTTTTAAAAAGCCCGGGCAGTCAACAAAGCTGCAGCTTAAGTGGAGACAGGGTTTAGCCAAAGCCAGTGGAGTTGCAGCGAGGCGACAAGGGAATGAGTCCCCATGAACATAGTTCACTATGTGATTGGGGCGAATGAAGGCAGTCAACAAAGCTTCAGCTTAAGTGGAGACAGGGTTTAGCCAAAGCCATTGGAGTTGCAGCGAGGCGACAAGGGAATGAGTCCCCATGAACATAGTCCACTATGTGATTGGGGCGAATGAGGGCAGTCAACAAAGCTGCAGCTTCAATGGCGAAGGCTAAATCGTCGCAACAACGTTCCTGACAGTTGCGACATACCGTCCATCCCTGGACATAAAAAAGCCCCTTGCAAGCAAGAGGCAAAAGGCGCGGATGAGCCTATGGGTTAAACTGTGAGATTTTCAGGAAAATCACAACAGCTACCCTTATACGCCTTTTGCTTTGTCAGTAAAAATCGAATATAACTGCTGATATGTTCGTTAAAAATTGATTAAAAATGACTCCTGTTAATTACAACCAACTTTATTACTTTTATCTGGTGGCTGAACACGGCAGTATTGCCAGGGTCAGTGAGCTGCTGCATATCACGCCCCAAACCATCAGTGGCCAAATCAGCGCTTTTGAACATGGGATTGGCACCGCCTTATTTTCCCGTCAGGGTAAACGTCTGGTTCCGACTGAATTGGGGGTTGTGGTACAGCGTTATGCTGCTGATATTTTTCAATTAGGCGATGAGCTCAAAGCCGTGCTGACCCGTCAGCACAGCAGCTGGCAAAGTTTTAGCGTAGGTATTACCGATGTTTTGCCTAAGGCTTTTGTTTATGAAATGCTCAAACCCATTTTGCAGTTACCGATTAAACTGATTTGTCGCGAAGGCGAGCAGGCCGGGCTTTTGTCTGAACTGGCGATCAATAAACTGGATATGGTGTTGTCGGATCAACCTATTCAGCCTGGCAGCCATGTGAAAGCATACAGCCATCTGGTGACTGAGTCTCCTATGGCGGTTTATGCCTGTGAGGCTGTGGCAGAGCAGTTAAGCGCAGATTTTCCGCGGTCGTTGCACGGTAAGCCTTTTTTATTACAAGGCAAAAAATCCGTGATTCGGCAGCAACTGATGGGCTGGTTTAATGAAGTGGAAGTTCAGCCTGATATAGTGGCTGAATTTGATGACAGTGCCTTGATGCAGGCTTTCGCCCAGCAAGGACTGGGCGCTTTTGCTGCGCCTTTGTTGCTGGAAACTCAATTATTAAACAACTACAGGCTGTTAAAAGTTGGTGTGATCCACAGGGTCACAGAACGTTTTTATGCCATATCACCAGAACGTAAACTGACTCACCCGGCCGTGTTGCAACTGGTCAAAGCGCTGCAACAGAATGGCCGGACTGATGCGGAAACTACGAAAAGTTAAGCCGCAGAAAAAGGCTGCAGCTGCTGTTGAGTGCGTTTAGTTCCGGATAACAGCTGCTCTGTGGCCTGATCAATAGCGGCCATTTGTTGGTACGCCAGATTAGTGCCTTGTTCTATTTCGGTCAGATGATGATGGTTTTGTTCTGAACTATGTGCCAGTTGCTGCACATGCTGCTGAATATGATTCAACTGCTGCTGGGCATTTTTCAGTTGTTGCTCCAGCTGGCTGAAATCACCACTGGTTTGTTGTATTTGCTGCTGAGCCGCACCTGCTTGCTGCTGTAGTTGCTCTGATTCATTTTTGGTATCCCGCACCAATACATCCATTTCATTCAGAAAACCTGAGATCTGGCCTGTGGCACTGTTCACCTTAGCGGCCAGAGTACGGACTTCGTCAGCCACTACAGCAAAACCACGGCCTGCTTCACCAGCCCTTGCTGCTTCAATGGCGGCATTTAATGCCAGCAGGTTGGTTTGATCGGAGAAGTTTTCCACCATTAATAAAATCTGCCGTACGTTTTCGGCGTTTTTTTGCAGGCCTGTGACGGTGCCACCAAAGTTGGCCAACAGCTGCTCGATTTTATGCAGTTGAGTGGTGAGCTGATCCAACTGGTTGCTGGCGTTTTTGGCATTGTGCACTGTGCTGCTCGCAACCACTATCACCTGATCGTTGCTTTGTACTATCTCGGCCAGGCGTTGCAGGGATTGATCACTTTGGGCACGGATTTGCTGACTGCTTTGTTCTGCACCCTGCAACTGACGTCTGGTGCTATGCACAGCTTCTGCCACTTGCTGGTTCACTGCAAAGTTGCTGGAGGCTTGCTGGTGAATGCCACGCAACATGCCGGAAAGCTGGTCCACAAATAAATTGTATTGCTCAGATAAGGTGCGGAATTCATCAAAAGTAAAAGCCGGTAAACGGGTTTTTAAGTCGCTGCCAGCCTGATTGGCTTGTTGCAGGGCATCAACCAGAGCTTTGACCGGTCGCACAATTAAATGCATCAGATAACCTATGGTAAAAATAAAGGCACCTGTGCCCAGCACTAAAATCCACCACCAGCTTTGCCCCGCACTACCTTCGTCCGGATAAGCTGCAAACATCGCCAGCCAGAAGATCAGCGTTAAAAAGCCAATATTACCGACAATTTTTAATGTCAGACTGTAGAAAAACTGCCGCTCGACTGCACTGTAAATATCGTTAAATAAGCTCATGTCCTGACTCTCAGTCTAAGTTCCAAACCCAATTGCTGATGTTGAACTATAACCTGTTGTTACAGAGGTTTTATTGTTCCAGGTCATACCATAACCAGTTTTTCTGATCATTTTAAGTGCTTTTCGCGTTTTTCCTTTATACAATAAATATATACATCATATATAAAGCGTATCTATGGGCATAGTAAAAATATCGGACGACCTGCATGATGACCTGCGGGAAGCCAGCAGAGTGATGGCGCGTTCTATTAATGCACAGGCTGAATTCTGGATCCGGGTCGGCATGCTGGCGGAGCTGAACCCCCAGCTGAGTTATCAGGACTTGTGTCGTAAATTACTGAAAAATAAATCAACTACTTTGCAGGACTTATTGAATGAACTCGATCCACCTGAAAACTAAGGCTGAACTGGAAGTCCAGCACAAAGCCGGGCAGTTACTGGCGCAGGTTTTTCTGATGCTGGATGAGTTGGTCAAAC
>CBIMJC010000242.1:0-6315 GCA_966244125.1 uncultured Rheinheimera sp. | reverse complement strand
CTGTGGTGCGGCATAAACTCACTTTGCTGGATGAGTGTGGGGTCATTCTTTGCATCAGGCCGTCGCAAGGTTTTTTGCTGGATTTATTGCGTGGCCACCAATGGCTTGATGCTTTTTATCAGCACAAAGAATTGTGGGACGAATTAAACCCTATGATCTTTGGTCATGCGAACTATGAAATGGCCACCCGGCCTTTTATTGGTTTAACCGGCAAGCTCTGGTGCATTGAAGTGCCGGAACAGACAGAGTTGCCACAGGGTGTAAAAGGTTACAATTTTGTTGATGAATTATTGGTGAAACAGCTTGTGCAGCCGGAACTGCTGCTTGATAATCAACAGCTTAGTCCGTTACCTTTGTTAGGAGTTCCGGGCTGGTACAAAGGGCAGGAACAGGCGTTTTACGCCGATACCAGCTATTTCAGACCCAAACGACAAAAAGCTGAATCATCAGAGCAACAGCAGGGAATAAAGCATGATAAAAATAGAAGCTCTGGCTAAATCTTTTGCCATCAGTCGTGGCCAAAAGTTGTCAGACAGTGAAAAACAAGATGTGCGCTACAGCAAAGAAGCTTTTCATTCGGTCCGCAATGTCAGTTTTGATTGTGGTTCTGGCGAAGTATTAGGTTTGTTGGGGCCTAACGGCGCTGGTAAAACCACCACTTTGCGTATTTTGTCCACGGCATTACAACCGGATTCAGGTTCAGTGCTGATTGAAGGTGTGGACGTATTAACTCAGCCTGTGCTGGCACGGAAAAAAATTGGCTTTTTATCCAGCAGCACTGGCTTGTATGGCCGTTTAACTGCCTATGAAAACGTCGCGTATTTTGCCCGTTTGCATGGTATGAGCGAAACTGCCCTCAAACAGCGTATCGATGAGCTCTTTACTCTGCTGAATATGCATGACTTTGCCAACCGCAAAGCCGACGCTATGTCCAGCGGTATGAAACAAAAAACCGCGATAGCCCGCGCCGTAGTGCATTCGCCTAAAGTGGTGATCCTGGATGAACCCACTACAGGGCTGGATATTATGACCACCCAGACAGTGCTGGACTTTATCCGCTCGTTAAAACAGCAGGGCACCCCTGTGATTTTTTCTACCCACCATTTGGATGAAGTCGCGTCATTATGTGATCGTGTGGTGGTGATTGATAAAGGCATCAGCGCATTTTCTGACAGCTTTGATGTGTTTAAATCCTTAAGTGCAGACGGTGATTTACGCCAGGCATTTATGAACGTGATTAATCCGGCTGGACAGAACAAGGAGTACAACTAAATGTGGCAAGTCTATCTGAAGGAACTGACGGAACTTCTGCGCGATAAAAAAACCATGTTTTTTGTTATTTTACTGCCGCTGTTTGGCATTATGGGGCTGGTGGTTGCGAATGTGGCAAAAAATGCGGAGGCAGAAGAACACCGTTATGTGATTATCAACGCCGATAAAGCGCCGGAACTGGCAGAAGCCTTGTTTTATCACAAAAACTTTAAAAAGGTGGAGTCTGATCTGACCGAACCCGAAGCACTGAAACAGGCTATCCGCGAAGATAAGTTTGATCTGGCTATTATTATTGCCGACGATTTTAGCGCAGAAGTGACCAATCTTACGCAAAGCCAATGGACAGTGATTTACAACATGTCATCGCAGCTGGATATGATTGATAAATATTTCAATGAGTTGCTGCGTACTTACAGCAAAAAACTGCAACTGGCCAAACTCGACAGCTTAGGTGTCAGCTCAGATAAAGTGGATGCTTTGTTACAGCCCGTGAAACTGGAAAAAGTAAATACTGCCGAAAGCCGTGAAAATTTAGGTGAAAAAATCGGTGGTTTTGTCGCTTACATCCTGATCCCCTTGTGTTTAATCGGTTGTTCTTACCCTGCTGTGGACATAGGCGCAGGCGAAAAAGAGCGGGGTACTTTAGAAACTTTATTAATATGCCCGATCAGCAGAACTTCTATTGTATTAGGTAAGTTTCTGACCGTATTGACCACAGGTTTGGCCTCGGCTCTGATTACCGTCACCAGTTTTGGTGGCTGGGGATATGTGATCGGTTCTTTGATGGGAGTGGATATTGTTGCTAAAACCATGTCAACTTTAGGGGTGGCCGATCTGTTACTGATCCTGATGATGCTGTTGCCCTTGTCCGCCATCTTTGCCGCATTATTACTGTCCTTGTCTATTTATGCCCGCAGCTTTAAAGAAGCACAAAACTATATTGGCCCTTTGAGTATGGTGGTGTTTATGCCGCTGATTGTGGCTTTAATGCCGGGCGTAGAACTGACCTGGGCTATGGCCATGTTGCCTATTGCCAACGTTGCCTTGGCGATTAAAGAGCTGATTAAAGGCACTATGGATATCGGCATGCTGCTGGTGATTTTTGGTTCAACAGTGGTGATTGCAGGCGCTATGTTGGCCTTTTGTGTCAGCTGGTTCCAGAAAGAAAAAGTATTGTTCAGATAACGGAATTCCGTCTGAGACAGGCGGTAGGGGCGGGTCTTGTACCCGCCCGACTTGTTTTCAGGCAAAGGCAGAGTGTATCCCAAATGAAGCTTTTCGACGCTATCGTCAATCCCTACAACGGCTGTTACATAGGGCCACAGCAATTACCTGATACTGTAGCCGAATTTGCCGGCCGATTAGCGGCCTCTGTGGAGGCGTGGCAGCACCATTATGCTTTAGTCTGGCTGGAGTTACCTGCATCCCGCGCTGAGCTTATTTCTGTGGCCGTAGAACTGGGTTTTGCTTTTCACCACTGTTTCCCGGACAAATTAATGCTCTGTAAAAAACTGCAGGCTGACAGCTATTTACCTTCAGCCGCCACTCATAGTATTGGCGTAGGCTCAGTAGTGCTTAGCGCTTCAGGTAAGGTGCTGTTAGTGCAGGAAAAACCTTTGGAAGGTCGAAGCCCGGGTTATTTTAAATTACCAGGTGGTATGGTGGACGCCAAAGAGCATCTGGCCGATGCCGCCATTCGAGAAGTGTTGGAAGAAACAGGGGTAACAGCCCGTTTTGACAGCTTTTTAGGCTTACGGCATCACCATCAGGGCCAGTTTGGTGCTTCTAATTTGTATATGGTGTGCCGCTTAACTGCAGAAGAAACAGAACCAAAACCAGACCCACGCGAAATTCTGCAGGCCCGCTGGTTTGACTGCGCAGAGTATCTGGCCGACCCCAACGCCAGCCCTTACAACAAGCTACTGGTACAAACTGCATTAACAGGCCAGCGGCTTTCCAGCCAGAAAGTGGAGGGTTATATGAAAGGGCCTGATGACTATGAGATTTTTATGGGCTTAGCTTCATCTTAGCGTGGAGACTAACTGACATCACATCTCAAACAAGGGTTGAGCTATAGTGATCTAAGTATTAGGCTATCAGCAGAATGGCTTAGGAGTAGAAAAATGTTAAGTATCCAGATTGACAATCCTGAACTGGAGGCTGATTTAAAACAGACATTTGGAAGTGATCCGCAGTCCGTAGTGAAAGCTTTTACTGAGTTTGTACAGGCCCGAAAGTTAGCCGATGATATTCAGGCATCAATAACAGAATTAGAACAGGGCCGGGCACTTAAATCCCCGGACGTATTTAACTCCATCCGCGCCAGGTATGAGTAAACTTCAGCTGGTTTTTTCACCTCGCGCTAAAGAGCGTTTGTCCCAAATTGCTGAATATCTGTCGGAGCAAGGGCTGCCAAATACCTTTGTTATCGAATACCTGAATCAATTTGAGCTGTGGTTAAATAAAGTTCTGCTGGAGTTTCCTGAGTCAGGCATTGAACTTGCCGAATATGGGCCTGGGATACGCAAAGTCTGTTACAAAAAGTACAGCTTTGTTTATCGCGTTAGGTCCTCTCAAATAGAAATTCTAACCGTTTTTCGTGAAAATTTGCCATAAGCCGACATTTGCGCCGTTTATGCAATGCCTTAGGCTATTGCATCTTATCTATCTTTTATAATGTTTCGCGGCTGCCATCTTCGGATAAGCGGAAATACTGACCGTCTTTGATCAATAAGCCTTCATGGCATCTGGCATCTGGCATCTGGCGTCTGGATATCCTCACTAATCTCTACCGTAAAACTGCTATTGTCCTTTGGGAATGGCACCGTAACGCTGTTATTGCCTGTTGCAGCAAGAGCTTGCTGCTCTATATAAAAACCATTGTCATTGTCACCCTTAATCCTAAGGGCAATAGTCTGATTATCCTGATAAAAAACATGAACTTCACAGTCCAACTGATAAGCCAGTTTGTCCTCGAACAAATGTGCATCAGCCCCTATCAACAAACCAAAACAAGAGCGGCCAGTAATACTAAAAAAGTAACAGTGAAGTGTTTTAAGTGGGTCAGAATAACAGACATCACCAGCTCCTTAAGGCGGCTGTTTCACAGATGCATTTTTAGAATGCGCTGTATTTGACGGGTCAGATACAGCAGTCCGGAGCCGCCCAAAGCTGCAACAGGGATAAGCCACAATGCGGGTATTTCACTAGCCTGCGGTTCAAGCTGGCTAAAGGCTATCACTAAACTATTGCCATGCTCTGCAACCCATACGCCAAAACCTGAAGGCAGCACTAACTTAAGTAAAGCCACCAGCAACAGAGCGGCACCACTGCCGTAGCCCAGGATGCAGATCAGGTAATAAAGGCTTTTACTTATGCCTTTTCTGAATCGCGATAGTGGTTTTAATCCTTTGGGTGGTGCAACGCCTATGGTGAGGTGATCAATATAACCGGCTGCCAGCTCCCGTGCTGTGCCGAGTCGGGCCAGAATAGCCTCTACGGCAGAGTCTTCTGCTCCCTGATGCATTGCCAGGGTATCGTAAATATGGCTTTCTATTTCCCGAACCACTTCCTGTGCTTGCATTTCGCTGACCCTTGACAGGTAAATCTGAAGTTCAGTCAGGTAGTTATGTATCAATTCGTTTCGCGCCATTACATGTTCCTTTTTCTGTTATCAGTGCGTTTTTGTTGCCAGACCACTTTGTTCAAACAAAGCATAAATATCGTCGACGGATTGTTGCCAGCGCGCTTTTAAGGCTGTGAGTTTTTCGATACCAACCGCAGATAACCGATAGTATTTACGCGGTCTTTCTTCGCCTTCCTGCAGCCAGAAACTATCAATCACGCCTTCACGTTTCAGCCGGTCAAGCAGGGGGTATAAGGTGCCATCTGTGATTTGCAGACTTTCAAACTGATGCAACTTGTGCAGAATTTGCAGCCCAAATAGTGGTTCGTGATGCAACAGCGCCAGGATCGCCATCTCCAGCGAACCTTTACGAAACTGCACATCCCATTTTTGCTCTGAAGATTCCAATCCACACTCCTTTTTAGAATGCCATATGCATAGCAATTATTTATGCACTACAAGTTAACCTTGTACTGCAATATTAGCTTGTAGTGCATTGTTTGTACAAAGGCAAGGGGTTTCTTTGTACAAATGACAGGGAAAGTGTGAGTTCTGCCAGAAATTGGCACTATGTGTTATTTATCCTGTGGAGCAGGTGCTGGCTGATCAACAGGGGGAGTGCTCTGCCAACTGTATGCAGTCTGTATAGAGCAGAGTAAATTCAAAAAAGTGCTAAGACTGCTTTATTTCGGCTTTACCCTTGCCAGCGCATCATCATTCATAAACACTGTAGTCACTGTTTTTAAAGGACTATCAACCCCTTATGATTAGCTTGTTATATGCCCATCCTTATGCTCACCACGCCAGGCTGGAGCGCATGATGCTTGATGCTGTGCAACATTGGCCTGGACTTGAGCTGCGTGAGTTGTATCAGTTGTATCCGGATTTTTATATTGATGTGGCGCTGGAGCAAAAAATGTTGGTGCACAGCAAAGCTATTGTTTTGCATTACCCTATGCAGTGGGGTTTGCCGCCGGCTTTGTTAGTGCAGTATCTGCATAAAGTTTTTCATTATGGCTGGGCTTATGGCAAAGACACTGCAGAAGCTCCGGTTAGCTCGCTGCAGGGCAAAAAGTTCTGGCTGGTTACTCATGCTGTTGCGCCACACCGGGAACTGGATCCCTGCTATCAACAGACCATGTTTACGCCTTTGCAGCAACTGGCCTTGTCCTGTGGTATGGACTGGCAGCAACCTTTAATGTTACCTGTGTTAACTGACGCTGTAGTGGCGACTCAGGCTGCAGAACTGTTCCGGCAGGGGCTGGAACTGTTATCTGAAAGCACGGCGCAGAGTAGGGGCGGTTATGCATCTTAATGTACTGACATATCTGATGATTTACCTGGCCGCTATGGTATTGGTGGTGCCTTTAGCCAAACGTTTTGGTTTAGGAGTAGTGCTGGGCTATTTATTAGCCGGT
>CBIMJC010000241.1:0-6340 GCA_966244125.1 uncultured Rheinheimera sp. | reverse complement strand
CTTTACTGAACAAATGCATAAGCTTTTTATTTTTAATGAACGCTGGCAGTTGCTGCCAGACAGCACCAGCAAAGAACAGCTGGAACATATATCAGCACTGTATTGTGAAACTCAGAGCCACTTATACGCCTTAGTATTCTGCTGCCCTGCCCCCTCTGATGCAAAAAACTGGTTTGACTATCAGCAGCAGTACAATGCCAGAGTGCAACAAATGGAAAACTCAGGTCAGTTAATTCAATGGCACCAGCAGTTTTACACGCAACTACAAAGGGCCTTCCCTACGCTTCCAATCCCCTTTCCTGATGGCTATTGTGCGGCCATCACTCCATCTCTTGCCACAGCACTGAAAGCCGGGCCGCTGGCCGCAGACGCCGGGCCGGATGACAACCCCTTACCTGAGCTGATGATCTAAATGACCAGGCCTCAGGATCATAATGTGGCGGTTTTTGATCGGTTTGGCTGGTACTGGCAACCAGCCCGTTGGCTGGAACATATGTCCTGGCAAGATGCAGTTACAGCAACTAAACAGGCTATAGATATTCAGGCGCTGGAGAAAAAATTGTTACTACAGGTCGCAAAAAACGAAGCAGAAGCAGCAATGCAGCGTAAAGCTATGCAACTGATGCTGAATTCACTGCAGCAGGACTAAAGGCTGCTGAGCCTGAACAATCAGCGCAGAGCCCAGCATAGATAAGGACGTCAGCAGCGCTGTTACTTTGACCTTTTCGGAGGACTCAGAAAGTGACTAAAGACTTTAACCGGCAGACTGTGCGCACGTTTTCCGGAAGCTGCTGTGGCTGAAGCCTGAGCTAGCGGCTCTTCCTGCGCCTCAGCGCGTTCAGCAGACTTTGATTCTGCAAAACTGTTGTCAAAACTTTTCGCGAATAGAGAATCATGGTAGATGCTGCTGAGGCGGGTCGTACCCACCACTTCATTGTAATGCTGACCCAGCAACGGATTCTGTAACCACTTCGCATACGCAACCCCCATAGCCACCATATTGACAGTGTTCTGATTTCTGAGCGCGTCCACTTCATTTTGTGCGGCCAATGAAATGCTCTGGGCTATCGCAGCTCCGGCAGCTTCCTCTGCGGTCAACCCCAATTTGGTTGATGCCTCTTTAGTACTGCTTTGTTGTTCAGTCATATCTCGCTCCCATTAAGTGGCTAAGGTTGTATTTACTGCAGCTGTGCCGGTACAGCAAAGCTCAGCCTGGTGTCCCCATCCGCATTTTGACGTTGGCCAAAAACTCAAGCAGCTCGTTCAGAGTGTCCTGATCCAAGGTGCTGATCAAAGGGCCGCCCGGCTTAATAGGTTCAGACTGGTCAAAATGAACACTTAACATCAACTTTTGTTGCTGTTGGCTGTAACAGATCGACCATTCAGCGTTGCTGGTTTTATCTGCAGAATCAAAAGCGGCTTTGACGCAATAAAACATTGCTTTAGGTGGTACTGACGTAGGCATGGTTTCACTCCTGAAATTACAGCCCCTGACGGGCTCCTTGTGCTGACTTGGTTAGGAACTCAAAATTTTATTGCATACCTGAACCATTGCCGAGTTTGCCAGAGTCTGAGAGGCATATTGATTTGCGGTGTTGTTCAGCATAGTCAGGGTAGTCGCATTGACCAAACCACCAAGAGACAAGGTTTGTAAGGTTTCGTTGCTTTGATTTTGCACTTCTTCGTTAATAGCAATGGAGCTTTCGATGTAATTGGTTTCGGACATAATGGTTTCCAACCTTATTTTTTAATGCGGATAGCAGACCCAAAAGTGCTGTCGGCCAAGCTGAAGTACTCCTTAAAAAACGCCCACCAGGGGCGCTTTTCGAAGAGTACGGACTGCATTACTGATTCTGAGAAAACAGTTTGGTCACGCCCAAAGTTGTTGCTGCCTGATAAGCAACATTGGCTTGCTGCTGGGCATAAACAGCATTGGCAGCGGCCATTGCGACTGAATTGCCAATAGTCTGATACAGACTACCCATAGCCATAGCCGGGGCTTCGGCCAGAACTTTGGTATTGGCAATAGTCACTGCATCAACAATGGCGCCGTTCACTGCATTGGGTTGAGATGTGCTACTCATCATATTCTCCTTATTGAGTTAAAAATCAATTAGTTATTATTAGAAAACAACTTAGTTACACCAAGAGTGCTGGCCGCCTGATAACCAACGTTTGCCTGCTGCTGAGCATACACAGCGTTGGCGGCAGCCATAGCAACTGAGTTACCAATGGTCTGATATAAACTACCCATAGCCATAGCAGGGGCTTCTGCCAGAACTTTGGTATTAGTGGTAGCAATGGAGTCAACCACTGCACCGTTTACAACTGTAGGTTGAGCTGGAGTACTGGACATAGTTCGATCTCCTGAAGCGACTTTCGTCTACTTCTTAGTGGTTAATAAAAAAGTGTCAGGCGTTTTGGCTGAACAATTTAGTGATACCCAGGGTGCTGGCGGATTGCGATGTCACCCAGCCTTGTTGTTGTGCATACACGGCATTTGCTGCGGCCATAGCTACAGAATTACCTATAGTCTGATACAAACTTCCCATTGCCATAGCAGGCGCGACGGCACCTACCGATGCATTCGAACCGGCGATTGCATCAACAATAGCTCCATTGACTGCGTTAGGTTGTGACATGATCAAATCTCCCTATTGATTAAGGACAGTAAAAACTCAATACATTAAGCGTTCTGCGAGAACAGCTTAGTCACGCCCAGGGTGGTCGAAGCCTGATACACTACATTGGCCTGTTGTTGGGCATAGACCGCATTTGCGGCAGCCATAGCAACAGAGTTTCCTATGGTCTGATACAAACTCCCCATCGCCATTGCAGGGGCTTCAGCCAGTACTTTCGTATTGGTAATAGTGACAGAGTCAACGACTGCGCCATTTACAAGTTGTGCACTCGACATAATCAATCTCCATGGTTTATGTACGGGTCGTACTTTGTTTCCGAATCCATAGACAGGACTCTTTTGTACCTTTGCATGGGACGTGCCAATCAAAAAAATATCAGCAACCAACACTTAACATCATGTTATTCTTAAACTTTTATCAAATGTGTTCAGTGATTCAACAAAACTTCAGCACTTCGGATTGGCTTATTTCATCCAGTTATCTGTTCACTGCGGCCTGATCCGTCTGATCAGAAGGTCAGTACAGCAATCGATAAAATCTTGCAGGCAAAGGTAAACCAACAATCATGGGCCCGGCCGGACTTTCCTTAAAATGCTGATGTTTAAAAATAGCGGCTAAATTTGGATTGGTCAGTGTGGTGACCATACCAAGATTACCCTGCGCTTTGGTCAGCGCTGCAATATTGTTTAATGTTTCAACAATCAGCTTATTCACATAACTCATGGCCTCTAGTGGCTTTAAAGGCGCAAAGAGGCCAAAATCTGCAGGCAGGATATTCAGGTAGTTGATGTAAGTCACATGACGCCAGCTCATCAGGATAAGTTCCGAGCACACAGAACGATCAGGCAGTATCAGTTGCTGCCAGTAAAAGGGCAGATCTGAGGGTAACACTGTGGCTGGCCGGATTGGGGCTGAGCTCTGTGCCTGTTCGGGTAAGGGGAATGGATTCAGATAGTCGCTCAACAGATCCTGATAAATACGGGGACGCTGCTGCTGTAATACCGACACTCTGTCTTCAATGACGCTGCCCAGCGTGACTTTTAAATCCACTTCAAGCCGCCTTTTTGGCAGCAAACCTTCAGAGTTCAGCTGCAACATCTTCGCCGGGGCTCTGCAGTGGTTTTTAATACAAAAGCAACATGATGGCGGCCTTAACTTTGACCGTACATCTGCTGAATAGCCTTTAACTCAGCAGATTCTCCGGGCTCAGGGCCTGCAGCAGAAGTCGCCGGATCTGAGTGAGGCGCAGCAGCTGGCTCTGCGGTCTGCAGGCCATTAAACAACAGCTCTTGTTGCCTGAATAACTGATGGACATCCATCATCGCGATACGGCCTGCTGCATCCGCCGTGTCCGTAATCACGGTTGGGAATGCCATGGCCACAGGTTGCACCACCTGCAGATTAAACAGCGACATCGCCTGTCGCAACAGCTCCTGCTCATCAGCTGTCATGCCTTGTGGCCTGGCACTATCAGGACTTCCGGGTTTGGCTGACTGCATCTTGCCCTCCGCTCAGATTAAGGGTAGAGGCGGATCAGGTTAACCACAGAAGCAGCCTGATGACTCATATTCGCTTGCTGCTGTGCGAACACCTGATTCATCATCGCCATGCCTATATTGTAAGCCAGATGCTGGTACTGACTTCCCATAGCCATAGCCGGCGACATACCCAGTGTGATGGCGTTTACCATGGCTACACTCTGCAGCACCGCATTATTCATCTGTGTCATAGCTTCTCCTTTCTCAGATCCGGTACAGGCAATGCCTGCCTTGCTGATTCTTACTTGCTAAATTCCTGCCAACTATCAACCACAGCTGCAAAAGCCTGGATCTGAGCAGCTGTTGCACCCTGGTCTTCAGAAACTCAGTCAGCGTAGCGGCCCGGATTGGCCTGATTTGACCTGTCCGGAGACAACTGTGGCGATAAATGACCAAAACCTGCGCTCAATCTGGTTTCAGATCACTCAAAACCCCGGCTCCCACTGTCCCTACTTTTGCCAGATTATCTACAGCAAAGGTAATAGTCTGAGTGGCATTTTGGATAATCTCTTTGTAAGCCGGATTAGCCGGATCGGCCAGCCAGCTGGCAGAAGCCACACCTATCACAGTGGTTTCGATGGTATTGAGGTTTCTCATCAGATCAACAGCACTTTGCACAGCAAGCGCAATAGATTGATTAATGGATGGCTGGATCAGTTCCTGAGCAGCATTGGATGACGTGGTCACCTCACTCATTATTCAACTCCCTTTGCTGCATGTCTGTATCTACTTCCTGCATAAAGTTGTCCATATAACCTATAGCCACTTTGGGTTTATACAGATCGGAGGGCAACAACATCACCTCAGTCAAAGCCTGCATATAGAGACTGTCAGACTCCAGCACTGAGATAGGAGACAGCCCGTTGGCCGGCACAGCCTGTTGCAGACTGTCGACCAGTAACTGCATAGTGCTGTAGATGGTTTCCGCTTCTTTTTGTTCGGTTTTTATAGCTCCTTTCAGCTCTTTACTGACATCAATAAATTGCTGAAAAGCCTTGAGCTGGGACTCTTCAAAATTGCGGTTAGCTTCCACCATTTTTGTAATGGACACACTCATACCAAGGCTCCTGCGCCGCTAATTTTTCTGACTGAATTGGGCCATCTGTTGCTGCAATGTCTGATGCATCAGCTCAAACTGGATACGCATCTGTTTTAAATAATCTGCATGCCCACCCTGGAAATTACTGTGCAGGCTTTGCATAAAAATCTGCTGAGCCTGCACGGCCCAATCCGGCGATACAGCTCTGACAAGATCAGGGTTTATATAAAAAGCTTGCTCAGTATCTCCTGAGTCACTGCAGGCGTCGTCGGTCTCAGCATGCTGTTGCCAAAACTCCGGCTCAGCATCAGGCTCAGCATCAGGCTCAGCACTGCTTTGTCTGACGCAGCGACATTCATACTGCCCCTGTGAATTTTTATATGTCTCCCAGACCCGCGCTGGCTTTGTCATAGTGCCCTCCTGCTCTGGAATTTAGTCCGGTTCAGCTTTGCGCAGGCTGGCCTGCATGCTGGCATTAATCCGTTCGATCAACAGATCCAGATGCCCCATGTTCTGCTGCTGTAATCTCAGTACCTCTGCTAACGGAGCTTTTTTTGCGGTCAGGTCCTGATCCTGTGTCAAAACAACAAGCTGCGGCTCTGCAGGACCCGCACTCAGTCCGGGCGCTCCCACTTGTGGCTGCAATTGCTGTACCATCTGCTGCAGTTTAGTTTGCTGCTCCAGCATTAGCTGTTTAAGTAATTCATCTGAATCCGTTTTTAACCGGCTGAGTTGCCAATTCACTTCATCAGTCATCAGCTCCTGCCCTGCACCTGCAGGCATAGTCTGGTTGTCAGCAAAGTTGTTGTGGCCGCTGCTCATCACATCATGTCCCGAACTGTGCTTGTGCTGGTTTGGATCTGCGCTAACCTGCGTTCAACCACTTTGCGGTGCACACCTAACAGCCTTGCTGCTTCTGTTTTATTGCCATTGCTCCTCTGCACAGCCTGTTCGATCAGAGCATCGTGGATTGTTTTCAGTTTATTACTGACCGGCATTTCAATAATTTCTTTTGCAACTCTGGCAGCCCAGTCCACAGTTTCATCACAAATCGCCAGTTGCAGAATATGCTCTGCTTTCACCTCTGGCCCTTCAGCCAGAACTGAGAGTTTATCCACACA
>CBIMJC010000240.1:0-6355 GCA_966244125.1 uncultured Rheinheimera sp. | reverse complement strand
CTGTTCATTGCAGTTGGTCGCAAACTACCGCGATCTTAACAACCTTGTATTTACCTCAGATAAGCACGCAAGATATAATGACAACAATTCTCATTTAGATAAAGTCATTATTCTGTCGCAATCCTGATCTCTACATATTGATCTTGGGACAGTGGAAGGAACCTGCTAATGAAACCCCGATTTCGAGATGCCATGACCTGGTTACACACTTGGACCGGCCTATTAGTTGGTTGGATACTTTTTGCCATTTTTCTTACCGGCACCTTGTCTTTCTTTCAGGATGAAATTAGCAGTTGGATGCAACCCGAACTTAAAGTAGCGGCTACTCCGGTGCAGGCTATTGCTCAGGCTGAACAGTTTTTGCGGCAAAAAGCATCGGACTCTGAACGCTGGTCTATCACATTACCGAATTCACGGGCCCAAACCACAGATCTGATCTGGCGTACTGAAGGCCTGAATGGCCGTCGTTTTGAACGGGCAACATTAGATGGCAGCGGTCAGGCTGTGGCATTAAGAGACACCAGAGGCGGTAGTTTTTTATACAGATTCCATTTTGACCTGTATTACATGCCAGTGATTTGGGCTCGCTGGCTGGTCGGCATTTGCAGTATGTTTATGCTGTTGGCGATGATAACCGGCGTGGTGATCCATAAAAAAATCTTTAAAGACTTTTTCAGCCTGCAATTTTTTAAAGGTCATAAAAGCTGGTTAGACGCTCACACTATAACTTCGGTATTGGCCCTGCCTTTTCATTTGATGATCACTTACACAGGTCTGGTCACGCTGATGTTTCTTTATATGTTTTATGCCGTGTCGGTAAATTTTGGTGACAGCGGCAAATTATTCGACCAGATTTCCGGCCAGGAAAATAAAATTGTCGCAACCGGTATAAAAGCACCACAAGTACCACTGGATAACATCTTGCGTCAGGCCCAGCAGGAACTGAACGGTGCTGAAATCAGTTTTGTTTCCGTTCATTATCCAGGCGATCAGTCGGCCATGATCGAACTGCGGGAAGCAGCAACCAGTTCATTAGTTTCAGGTTTTCGTGTGCTGCAATACTCAGGCACCACAGGCCAGCTGTTGCAGGAAACCACCACGGCCTTTAGCTCTGAGAAAGTCCGCCGCACTTTAATTAATCTGCATTCGGGTCGTTTTGCCGATCCTGTCTTACGCTGGCTGTACTTTTTATCTGGCGTCATGGGCACTGTTATGGTGGCCACTGGTTTATTGCTCTGGTCGACACGGCGTAAAGCCCGCTTGCCAGCAGGCAACAGAATGGGGCTGAACCTGAAACTGGTTGACTGGCTCAATGCCGGCGCTTTGATGGGCCTCACTTTAGCCGTTGCCGTTTATTTCTGGGCCAACAGGTTATTACCGCTGCAACTGGCCGACAGAGCTGAATGGGAAATCCGCTGCTTTTTTATCAGTTGGGGTCTGACTTTTATCTATGCCGCAGTGCGAGGTGTACAGGCTGCCTGGCTGGATGGCTTTAAGTTAACGTCGGCCCTGTTACTGGGCTTACCACTACTGAATTATCTGACTACAGACCGGCATTTACTGAATTCAGTGCTGCAGTCTGACTGGGTGATGGCAGGTTTTGACCTGACGTGTCTTGCTTTTGGTGTACTAAGCCTGCTCGCTCTAAAGCATCTGAAAAAACACGCCCACACTAAAGCGAAGACCGCACAAAATCAGCACAGATTACAGGAGCAAGCCGGATGAAAACCTCAGTATTTCAACCAGATAGCCGGTTGTACAACATGCTGTGCATGCTAAGCAGGCTGGTGCTGGCAATAGTAGGTGGTTATCTCTGCACTGTCGCCCTAAGCACCCTGACATCCAGACTGATCAGCCTGCTGTTTAGTATTGAGCTGGCTGGGACACTGATGGGCATGCTGCTGCTTAGTTTTTTATTGTATAGCCTGATCATTATGGCAGTGTTTGCCGCCAGCCGTTTAGGTCGCGCCTGGTTACTGCTCACCTTCATCACTGCGGCCTCTGCACTGCTGTCTATGCTGCCAGCCCTGAATACAGGAGTAATGCAATGATCTCCCTTCTGGCCTGGTTGTTATGCCAAATCGCTTTTGTGTTGTTGTGTCAGGCCATGCCGCGCCATGCCAGACAGATCTGGGGCAAAGTGCTCTCAGATCAACAGGAAACAATCCGACGCCGCAGCGGCTTTTTTTTGTTATCCCTGTCTTTGCTGGTGCTGCTTGCAACTATGCAAACCGCCGCCGCCTTTTTGTTATGGCTTGGTTTACTCAGTCTGACCGCTTTCACCCTTAGTGCTGTTCTAAGCACTAAACCCATGCTTTTACGCTGGTTTTAACTCAAGCCAGCTTAGTTTTTATCAAGGAGTAGTTTTTCATGCGCTTTAGAAAAAAACGCAGCCAGCAGCTGAGAGTTGCCGCTTTATCGACACTGACTGCGCTTACGGCACAACAGGCAGCAGCTCAGCAGCAAAGCCCCAAAAAAGAGCCGGACATTGACCGTATTCTGGTGGTTGGCCATACCGAGAAGTATCAGGTGAGCGAAACCAATACCGCCACTAAACTGCCTTTGTCGTTAAAAGAGACACCTCACGCTATTACTGTGTTTACCCGTGAGCGTATTGAAGACTTTAACCTCATTACTATTGCCGAAGTGATGGAACAAACGCCGGGTATTACCACCCAGTCTTATGACAGCAACAGAACCCGCTTTCAGGCCCGTGGTTTTACAGTCACCAACTTTCAGCTGGATGGTATTCCATCTAACTTTAACGTTGGTGCCAGCGGCAACAGCATTATGAGCGACACCTCAGTCTACGAAAGAGTAGAAGTGGTACGGGGCGCTGCAGGTTTAGTCACAGGCACAGGCGACCCTTCTGCCACAGTGAATCTGGTGCGTAAAAGACCTGGTTATGATTTTTCTGCCAGCACGAATCTGACTTATGGCTCATGGGATTACCAAAGAGCCGAGCTGGATCTTGGTGGCCCTCTGACAGACAGCGGTACGCTGCGGGGTCGTTTTGTAGGTGCTTACACCGACCGCGGCAGCTATGTAAATTACCAGAAAGATAGCTCTCCCAGCCTGTATGGCGTAATGGAAGCAGATTTAACCGACAGCACCAGGATCCGTTTTGGCGTGGATCAATTAAGTACAGATTCCAAAGGAGGAGCCTGGAGTGCCACGCCGTTGTTTTTCACTGACGGCACAGCCACTGACTTATCACGCTCCTGGAGTGGTGGCGCTAAATGGAACCGTTGGGAGAGGGATAATACCAATGCTTTTGTGGTAGCTGAGCAGGAGCTCGGCGATTGGGCTGGTCGTTTTGCCTATAACAAACGCTGGACAGATACCCGCAGCTTGTTGATGGCAGGTTCAAACAGCCAAACCTTTCCTGATAAAACCACCGGCTTAGGTTTATATCTGGTGGATACATTCAGTGTGGGTGAAACCACAGAAGAGTCTTTTGACGGTTATCTGACCGGGCCTCTGGCTTTGTTTGGCCGCGAACATCAGGCCATGTTGGGTGCAAACTATTACGACCAGCAACAAGGCACTATGGCCACTACTTTGCAGCGCAACTATGGTTTGCCCACTAAAGGCACTGCTATTTTATTCCCCGGCATTTATGACTGGGATGGTGATATTACTGCACCTACAGTCAGCGAACGGGGTTTTCCTTCCCGTATAGTGAATAGTGATCAATCAGGTTTATATGGAGCCATCAAACTAAACCCGCTGGATAAACTGGACATACTGCTGGGTGGCCGTTACACCGAAATGAAGACAGTGACAGATAACTTCAGTACCTCCACTAACCCGGCGCTGGCAGGCACTTTAACCAGCACGGCCGAAGTGTCGGATGACAAATTTACCCCTTACACAGGCCTGATGTATCAGTTGACGGAGCAAATCTCAGCCTTCGCCAGCTATGCCGAGGTGTTTAGCCCTCAATCTGCGCGTGACATCAACGACCAACAGTTGGACCCGTTAACGGCCACTAACTATGAATTTGGCGTAAAAGGCGGGTTTTATGATGAGCAGTTATACCTGGCTTTAAGTGGTTTCCGTATGTTGCAAGACAATGTGGCAGAACGTATTGATGGCGCCGATCCGCTGCCAGATGGCTCAACGCCTTATCGTCAGGTGGATGGCATTAGCACCAAAGGTGCCGAGCTTGAGGTATCAGGAGCTTTAAGCCCGCAATGGAACATCACTGGCGGTTACACCTTTGTCAGCAGCAAAAATGCCGATGGCAGCCGCTATTCAACAGACACAGCCAAACATCTGTTAAAGCTCAATACAACCTATCAGTTGGACAATTGGATGCTGGGTGGCGGCGTGACAGTACAAAGTGATATTTCCCGTCTGATGACCATTCCGACCGGAGCATTTAAAGCAGACGGTTCTCCTGTGACAGCCACAGCCCTGGCTAAACAAGGCGGTTATACGTTGCTTGATGTAATGTTAAGGTACAACCTGAGTAAAGACCTGAGTTTGTCCGGTAACTTCACCAATGTGCTGGATAAAAAGTACTACCGCAACATTGGCTTTTTTAATGGCGGTTATTATGGCCAGCCCGCCAGAGTATTAGTGAGTTTGCGCTGGAAATATTAAGCCAAATTATTGATGTAAAAGATGAAAAAGGCCTTGCCACTAAGGCCTTGTAATCAGTCCAACAGAACCTGTTGCACAAGGAATAAGCTCAAATACAGCATCTGCAGTTAAACCCATTTCGGCCCGGTGTGAAATATACACAATAGCGCTGGTTCTGGCCGATGCCATGCGGTTAATCAGCGCTATCAGCACCGCACTTTCTTCGTCATCCAGCCCGACTAAGGGTTCATCCAGCAATAACAAAGGCGGGTGTTTCACCATGGCTCGCATCGCCAGAATCAAACGTTGTTGCCCTGCGCCTAAATGCGCAAAAGGTTGTTTGGCATAAGCCGTCATACCGACCAGCTGCAGCCACTGTGCCGCCAAACGTTGATGAATAGCAGAAGGTTGCTGATACAAACCGACAGAGTCAAAAAAACCTGAGATCAGCATATTTTCCACCGTATCCTGACTGCTGAAATTCTGTACCATCACCCGGGTAAAACAGCCGATGTGTTTCTTAATATCCCAGATACTTTCGCCACTGCCTTTTTTCCGGCCAAATAAATACAGTTGCTGGCCATAACCCTTGGTGCTTTCGCCATTAATCAGCTGGATTAAGGTACTTTTACCGGCACCATTTGGGCCATGCAGTTGCCAGAATTCACCGGCGCGGATATCCCAGTTGATGCCGTTTAACACAGCTTTATCGCCATAACTGACCTGTAAATCCCGCATGCTAATCAACAAAGGGTCCAACAATGCAGGCTGATCCGCTGCAGGGGGAATATCGCCTTTTAGCTCTGGTAGTGCGGTGTTGACGCCCTCATCCGGCACCAGCTGCGCATGCTCCAGATGGAACTGGTGCTGAATAAAAGCCAGTTTGTCGCGGCGGCGACTCAGCAGTTGCACCAAAGGGATCTGATGCTGCAGCTGCTGCAGGCGCTGTTCTATCATCTGCTGCCCGGCCAGATCCAGACTATCAAACAAGTTGTCGAGGATCAGATAATCGGGTTTAGATGCCAGCAGATAATCCAGCAACAGGCGTTTTTGTTCCCCTTCAGACAAAGACGCCAGAGCTTGTGACTGGCCGGCTGTTAAATCATCCCGGCCATGCCGGTGCTCTTCCGCCAGAAATTGTTCCAGTGTTAACGCTGAATACAAAACACCACGACCAGTCAGTTGCAGGCCCAAAGCAGCACTGGCACTGCCGTCTTGCAATTGCCGGAGCAACAGCTTTTTATCATCCGAACTGTTCAGGTAAATAGCGCAATGCATGGGTAATGATGTCCTGACGGGTAAAAACACAGCTTAAAAATCGTTTTTTCTGCTGTGAATTCAGACTCAATGAATTCACAGCGAACTTTGTTCTCCGGCGGCATTCAGCCGGAAATACTGCCCTTGCCGGATCAACAGCCCTTCGGAGCTGCGCGACGGAATACTGCCTCTGTAGTCACGGGGATGCCTGACGTTCACCGCCAGTACTTTGCCCTGATACAGGCTTTTTACCCGCCACTGCGGCGTATGACCGACTACTACAGCCTGCGCGTTAAATTTCGCCAGCGTCGCTTCGACCTGTTGCTGGCTTAAGTCGTCCTCGAAATACCCCCTGTACCAGGATGGGCCATAACGGGTCGACAGCAGATATTCCAAATCCCCTTGATTTGGCTTAGGAAAATAGCCAATGCGGTAATGGCTTCGCACTAGCTCGTTCAAATCACTCAGGTTATAGTTCAGCTCTGCCAGTTTTGGGTGCAAGCCACCATGC
>CBIMJC010000239.1:0-6362 GCA_966244125.1 uncultured Rheinheimera sp. | reverse complement strand
CTGGGGTACAGCATAATAGGTCAGCTTTTGGCCTGGTTTCAGCTGACTTTTGGAGTCGAGTTTATTCCATTTCAGCAATTGCTCACTGCTGACCTTAAGCTTTTTACCAATTTCCCATAAATTGTCGCCATTTTTAACGGTGTAACTTTTGGCTTGTGATGCGGAAGACGCGGACTTTTTAGTTGCGTTGGCTATTGTCGGTTCATTAGCCTGAGTCAGACCCGGGATAATAAGCTGCTGGCCGACCTTTAACTGGCTACCGCTTAACTGGTTGGCTCGCTGGATGGCTTTGACCGAGGTTTTATGTGCAGCGGCAATTTTGCTTAAACTGTCGCCGGATTTCACTTTGTAACGGCCTGATGTAGCAACAGGTGCCACTTTGACTGCTGGTAAAGAGGCTAGCTGCTGATCTATGTTTTCGGCTGCATTGTGAGGAACAACGAGCTGATAGCTGGCACTGGGCACTGTAGTACTTTTGAAGCCAGGATTCAGGCGCCTTATTTCTGAAACACTGATGTTTAACAAATCAGCCGCCTGATTTAAATCTAAACCTCTGTTAATAGTGATGATTTTGGTCTGCGGCTGGTTGGCCAGCTCAGGTAACGGAATAGCGTACTTTTCGGTATTTTTCAGCAGTTCTGCTAAAGCCAGTAGTTTCGGAATATAGGTCGTATTCTGTTTTGGCAGATTCAGCGACCAGAAATCTGTCGGTTTTCCTCTGTATTTATTGCGTTCAATCGCCTTAAATACCCGACCTTCCCCAGCGTTAAAAGCCGCAACAGCACTGAGCCAGTCCTGTTCTGTGTTGCTATACAAATACTGCAGATAGTCCATAGCGGCCCGGCTGGATTCAATCACATCGCGGCGGCCGTCATACCAGGCGTTTTGTTTTAAGCCAAAGTTACGCCCTGTGCCTGCACTGAACTGCCAAATACCCAGCACACCCGAAAAGGAGCCTGCCTTGGGATTGTAGGTACTTTCAACTATGGGTAAAAGTGCCAGTTCCAGCGGCATTTTACGCCGTTCTAATTCTGTAACTATATGATATAAAAAAGGTTCAGCATTATCTGACGCAGTTTTCAGCAGTTTTTGGTTACGGATATAAAAACGCTTTTGGCTTTCGATATCCTCATTGACCGGTACTGTTAAGCTCATTTGGTCGGCAATACGTTGCCATAAATTGTCGTACTGAGCTAACTTGGCGTCGGGCTGTAATGGAGAGTTATGTTTGAGCAGGGCATTGGCAACCTGCTGAGCTGTTGCGGCTTTGTCCTGAATAGGGCTGTCTGAGGTTTGATACTGTCCATCAGCAGGGCCTGCTGTTTTATTCTGTTGGGTTGGAACGGCACAACTGGCCAGCAGTGCAGCCGCTACCGCGACAGATAATTTTTTCAGCATTCGCTTTTCCCAAAATAAAAAATCCGCCTTATGTTACCTGCTCAGCCTTCAAAAGCAAGGATAGGGATCAAAATCGATCTTTGGCGGATCGTAATGCAGTGAACAGATCCAATGCATTGTGTTGTTGCCAGCGGTGTTGCAAAGCGACATCTTCCGCCCGTAAAAATGGGTTAATTTGTCGCTGTACAGCAAGAGGCGTAGGCAGAGTAGGTTGCTGCTTTGCTCTTTGCTGTTGACACCAGTGTTGATAGTCAGCCAATTCTTTATTGTCGGGGTCTGCCCAACGGGCAAATTCCAGATTGGCCAACGTATATTCATGGGTGGCGTAGACTAAAGTGTGGTCCGGTAACGTCAGAATTCGTGACAAACTCTGCCACATCTGCGCTGCGGTGCCTTCAAATAAACGGCCACAACCCGCGTTAAATAAAGTATCACCACAAAACAGAACGGGAGCTGAATAGTAGGCTATATGACCCAGGGTATGTCCGGGAAGTTGCATCACCTGAAAAGTTAAATTGAATTCAGTCAGTGTAATCAGCTCATTGTCCTGTAACCAATGATCAGCGTAAGGAATTTTGTCTTGCTCCAGCGCTGGGGCATAGACCTCCGCCTTTGGCCACTGTTTCTTCAGCTCAAGAATGCCTCCGGTGTGATCCGGATGATGATGGGTGATCAGGATCACTGCTAATTGCAACTGGTTTTGTTGTAAATACAGTTGCACTGCTGTCGGGTCACCGGGATCCACCACCAGGGCTAACTTAGCTTGGCGCAGACACCAAATGTAGTTATCCTTAAAGGCCGCTATGGCTGTAATGTCTGGCATAAATAATTTCCATGGCTGATGTTCTGAGAAGGTGAAGTATACCGGATGAAACCTGCGTTAAGTTACCACAGCACAACCATACCCCGACAGTGGCAGCAGTTGCCACAAGGCGAGTTGATGGCCAAAGCTATAGAAAGGCAACTGAGTCAGTGGTGGCCAAAAATATTCGGTTATCATTTGCTGAAGGTGGGCAGTTTAAGCAGTACTTTGGATACCTCTGCCTGTTCCATCAAGCACCAAATCAACTTAAACGAACAAGATGATCAGGCTGACGTGGTGGCAGATCCGGATGCTTTACCTTTTCTGGAACAGTCTATAGATGCTGTTTTATTGGCGCATTGTCTGGAGTTTTATCCTGATCCACATCATATAGTGCGGGAAGCCCATCGTGTATTGATGCCGGATGGTTACCTTCTGTTAAGTGGCTACAATCCGTTAAGCAGCGCCGGGTTAATGAAACTCTGGCCAGGAGTGAAGCAACAATTGCCCTGGGCAGGACGGTTTTTTACGCCGTCCCGTGTCAAAGACTGGCTACATTTGCTCGGGTTTGAAGTGATGTATGAGCAACGGTTTTTCTGGTCCAGCTTGCTTGGCAAGCATAAGCCTGACAGCCGTTGGCAGCAGTGGTGCGAAACTTATCTGGGCTATTTTGGCGCTTCCTATTTATTGGTGGCCCGCAAAAGGGTATTACCTTTAACGCCTATCCGGCCCAAATGGCAAAGAGCTCCCGCCTTTCAAACGGCGGTGAAAGGCATCAGTGCCAGGGAAGGGGGTTATCAGGATTGAGCTGCTTTTGCCTGTTTTTGCAGCCATTGATCCAGCTGATTGGCAAATTGTTGTTTATCCTGTGAACTCAATGGGGCAGGCCCTGAAAGCTGCACGCCACTGCTACGCAATTCTTCCTGCAGATTACGCATTGTCAGCCTGTCGCTGATATTGTCTGGTGTCAGTAAACGGCCTTTGCTGGTGATACAAAGTGCGCCTTTGGCGACAGCTGATGCGGCCAGAGGTATATCATTGCTGATAAGTAAATCTCCTGGGCCTATTCGCTCTTCTATATAGCGGTCTGCGACATCAAAACCATGTTCAACCTGCACGGCTCTGATAAAGGGACTGCGCGGGATTTGAAAGCTGTGATTGGCAACCAGATACAAAGGAACCTGCTTGCGCTCAGCGGCTTTAAACAACATCTCTTTTAATACTTTGGGGCAGGAGTCTGCATCAACCCAGATTGGCATCCTGATGTTCCTTGAGCAGTTGTCGGGCTTGTTTATTTCCAAGCTTCATAAAATACAACAATGGATCTGTTTCACCACCAGGTTGCTCTGTTTCAACAAAACCTAGTTGTTGATAACACTGTACTGCGATGAAATTTTTGCGATAAACAAAAAGTGAAAAATCACGCTGTGGTTGCTGCTGCAAGCCCCGTGCTATCAGGCCTTTGATCAGGGTTTTGCTATGGCCCTGACCTCTGTTTTCAGGGTGCACTAACAAACGCGCCAGATGATTGCAGTCAAATCGATCACAAAGCTGACCAAAAGCTACTCTTTGTTTGTGTTGATACAACCAATAACTTTGGGTTCCGGGCAAATACAGTTGTTGTAAAAACTGCAGGGCGCGGATAGGAAACTGGAATCCCTTGCCACCCCATTGGTCTAAATCCTGTTGTGAATCGAACCAGTTGTGCAGATAGGCTGACTGTTCAGGTGTGATTGGACTCAGCTGGTAAGGTGCGTGTTTCATAAGTTACCTTTGACTAAGTTCAACTGATAACCTTGTAATTGAAGCTGTTGAATCAGCCCGTCCCGGCCAGCCAGATGCAAAGCGCCAACCACCACAAAAACGGGCTTTTTATAGTCGGCGCTGCTTAGCTGTGTAAGCCATCTCTGATTTCGCTTCACGATCAGGGTCTGATAAATCTCAGGATATTTTTTTAAATCATCCAGATACAAATGTTCGAGCTGTTGCAAATTTCCACTGCGCCAGGCCTTTCGCATCGCATCAAAATCTTCGCCGCTGTCCGTTAAGTCTTCCATTGTGCTTTTGATCAGAGTTTCAGCACCGCTGTTATTTAGTTCAGTCAGTACAGCTAAATGCTGAGCCAGAGATTCAAGACCGCTAATCTTTTTACCTGCTTTTTTGGCCTGTTCCAGCAAGTAGGCGTCCACTCCGGGAGCTGTGGCTCCCTGAGTCTGGAGTTGGGTGGTTGTCAGCATAATGGCTGCAAAAGCAGGCTTAAAACGGGTGATTTGTTCAAGGGGAATATGCTGTGTTTTACAATAGTCGGCCAGTTGCTTTGCTAAAGGTTGTGACAGTTGTTGTAACAGGTTTTCGCCTGAAGGGTAGGAGTTTAACTCTATCATCTGCTGCAGGCCGGCAGGGGCTGAAAGCTGGTCCAAATCAGTTTCCAACATCAGGCTATCACTTTTGGCCAGAGCCTGCATGTACTCGGGCGGCAAAGGGTAATCCTGCTCTGCCAGCAGATGAATGGAACCTGCAACATAAAAATGCTGGGCTCCTTTGCTGACTTTCCAGACACCATCAGCAGATACTGAGCCACTCAGCAATAATAAAGTAACAAGGCTAAAAATACGAAACACTACTGAAAACCTCTGATTAATCAAAAGAGCCCACTTTGCCCCGCAGCTTTTTGCGTTCTTTATGCATTGTTTTCTCTTTTAGTCTGTCCATACGGGCACCAAAAGTAGGTTTAGTGGCTCGTCGTCTTTTGGCTTCAAAACTTGCAGCCTGTAGCAACTGCATCAGTTTTGCTATTGCATCTTCCTTATTCATCTCCTGACTGCGGTGGGCCTGAGCCTTAATCACAATCACACCACTTTTACTGATCCTGTCGTCCGGGTACTGCAGCAGCTTTTGTTTAAACTCATCAGGCAAACTGCTGCGCTCTATATCAAAACGCAGCTGTACCGCAGTGGATACTTTGTTCACATGCTGGCCGCCACTGCCCTGAGCACGGATAAAGCTGAACTCCAGTTCATCCAGATCAAGCTCAAGGCCAGGTTTGACCTGAACTAAAGTTACCACATTAAATCGTCCGGAATTTGATAGGCGGCGTATGGATCATCTTCTGCCTGCACTTCGGCACTTTGTCCTGTGTTATGCAGCACTATGATGGTTTCCGCTAAACGTTGCTGGATTTTTTCCGCCACTTTCACCGGGATCACATAATACTGCTCAGCCAGTTTGGCGATTGCGGCCTGGCCTTTGGTCAGTTCGGCATGGATACGATTGCTGACATATAAACGTTTTACCAGACTACCGTCGGTGAAGTTAAAGGCGGTTTCACCTTTATGCACTATGGTATTAAGTTCTATCAGTTGTTTGACCTGAGCTGCTAAGGCTTTTTTGTCCTGTTCGGCCTTACGCTGACGGTTTAGTTCCTGATCACGCTGCAATTGCTGTTGTCTGGTTTGTTCGGCAAGCACCGAAGCTTCATTAACAACAGTGCCATTTTTGCCAGCCTGTACCCTTTCTTTGTGTTTCTCTTTTTTAATGGCTTTTAATTTTTTCTCGTTGCCAAGGCCAGCCTTTAGCAATTGTTCCTGCAGTGATTTACTCATAAAAAGGTCCTGTCGATCTGATAGAGCTATTGTTTCATGTTACAGCTACGCTGCAAAGAGCAGAAGGGCAGACTAACAGCGCACGCTAAAAATGCGTTATGATAAGGCACTTTTATTGAATTTGTCCGGGACCTTATCTTGTTATTTCACGATCTTGCGTTAGACCCTCGTTTAGTCCGTTCTATCCAGCATCTTGGCTTTGCGAAACCAACGCCAATTCAGCAGGAGGCTGTGCCTGCCGCTATGACAGGCAAAGACTTAATGGTTTCTTCGCAAACCGGTTCAGGAAAAACTCTGGCGTATTTGCTGCCGATGATGCAGCGCCTGCTGCGCAGCAGACCTTTATCCAAACAGGACGCCCGGGCTTTAATTCTGGTGCCAACCCGTGAACTGGCGCATCAGGTCTATGCCAAGCTGCGTTTATTTGTCGCCAATACACCTTTGACCAGCGCGTTAATAGTGGGGGGAGAGAACTTTAACGAGCAGGAGAAAATCCTGAAGCGTCAGCCAAGCATCATAGTGGCAACGCCGGGCCGTTTTGTTGATCACTTACAGCACAA
>CBIMJC010000238.1:0-6402 GCA_966244125.1 uncultured Rheinheimera sp. | reverse complement strand
TCAGCATTGGCTTTTAATGCCGCCACTAAAGCACCAAAACTCGTTTGGGCTTTCTGATCAGCAAACTGCTGTAACTGCTCTGCTGCTGGTTTAGTGGTCACTTCAGCATCTGTCACTTTAGTCACAGCCACCAAAGCCGCATCACCGCTGGCCAGATTTAACGTAGCCACTGTCACAGGCTGAGCTTCAGCTGGTTTTGCCAGTTCAAAAGCCTTAGTGCGGATGTCTGAGTCAATGTCACCACCAAAACGGGTCACAGCAGTCTTGCTTTCCAGAGTCAGATTCGCCGCAGTAACCACATCAGCTAAAGACTTACCTGCAACGACCTCCGCCAACAAGGCTTCAGCTTTTGCTTTGGCCAGCTCAGAGCTCCTGGTTGCGATCACAGCAGCTTTCACCTGTTCTTTAACTTCTTCAAGCTTCTTGGTGGTTTCCGGCTGATGTGCATTCACCCGCACCACAACCACATGCTGTGGCGCCACTTCAATCACGTCGCTGTTTACACCGGCACTGATAAAGTCTTCAGAAAACAGAGTTTCCAGTACTTTAGGTGCAGTTAATTCAGCTGGCGCATTTGCACGGCTAAAAGCAGGTACAGAAACCACTTTAGCGCCTACAGCTTCAGCAGCTTCCTGCAGACTGTCGGCAATCTCAAAACTCTTCTCACCTAACAGCTGTTGCAGTTCAGCAAACTTCTCAGCCGCTTTTTCTTCTTTCACTGTCGCCAGAATTTGTTCTTTTACATCAGCAAAAGCTTTGGTGGAACCAGGCTGAACTTCTGTCAGTTTAATGATGTGGTAACCAAACTCAGTTTTTACCACTGGGCTGATATCACCAGCTTTCGCCAGAGCATAGGCTGCCTTTTCGAATTCAGCATCCATCACGCCTTTTTCGATGAAATCCAAATCACCGCCTTTTTCAGCAGAAAAAGTATCGGCAGACTCTTTTTTCGCCAGTTCAGCAAAATCAGCGCCTTGCTGTAACTGAGCCACTAAAGCTTCTGCCCTGGCTTTGATTTCTGCATTGTCTTCAGCCGATTCTAACAGTATATGTGACACACGGCGGCGCTCTTCGGTCTGATAACGCGCCTGATTGGCATCGTAATAAGCTTGCAAGTCTGCATCAGCTACGACCACAGATTTAGCAATATCAGATGCAGTTAACTGCACATAGTCGGCCGACACTGTTTCCGGCGACACAAACTGATTGGTGTTGCTGTTGTAATAGTCTTGCAACAGCTGATCATTAATTTCAACAGCAGAGGCAAAGTCAGCCGCTTTTAAAACAGCATACTGAATATCACGGCTTTGTTGCTGCAACTTAGACAATAACTGCATTTCAGACACAGTCGCAAATTCTGATCCGGCTAAACCCACCACTAACTGATTGGCTGACATTTGCGCACGCAAATAATCACGGAATTGATTTGGCTCATAGCCGTTTTGACGCAGTAAGGCTATATAACGGTCATTGTTAAACACACCGTCGACCTGAAACTCTGGCATAGTGCGGATAGTGTCACGTAACACTTCGTCACTGACCACTAAATCCAATTGCGTCACTAACTGACGCTGCAATTGCTCGTCAATCAGCTTTTCCAGCACTGAACTACGGAAACTGCTCATATAGTTGCTGTCAGCTGACAACATGCCAAACATTTCACCATACTGCTGCTGCATTCTGGCTCTTTCGTTCTGGTAGGCAGTATCAAACTGAACTTTGGTTATTTCTTCACCGTTGACTGTGGCAACAGGAACTTCACTGGTGTTGCCAAGATAACTGCCAACCCCGGCTAAAGCGAACGTCAGGATCACAAAACCAAGAATGACCTTGGCGATCATGCCCTGCGAACCATCTCTGATCTTTTCTAACATTGTATCTACGTCTCTTTTGGCAACTTTTGGTTGTCTTAAAAAAAAAGCGCATCTTAGCAGATACGCCTTTTTCATAAAAGCTGTGGCAGCGTCAGGCTTAATGCGTTTTGCTTTTCTCTGCCAGTATCATTCAGACCCGGCAGAACCATCAGCTTCATAGGCCTGACTTTAACAGCCAGGCGTTCAGCTTAGTTTACGCTGTCTTTCAGCGCTTTACCTGGCTTGAACGAAGGAATTTTCGCAGAAGCGATTTGGATAGTTTCACCAGTTTGTGGATTACGGCCTGAACGTGCAGCGCGCTCGCGAACTGCAAATGTACCAAAACCAACTAAGGCTACTGAATCGCCTTCCTTAAGAGCCTCAGTAACAGCGTCGATGAACGCGTCCAGAGAACGACCAGCTGCCGCTTTAGAAATATCTGCACCAGCAGCGATTTTGTCGATAAGTTGAGACTTGTTCACAATATCATCCCCTTCAATTGTTATTATTTTCAACAACTACAGTAAATTTGCTTTGTTGTAGTAGCGTGTTTGTTATATCAAGCCTGATGTAGGCTTGCAAGCACAAAACGACGCACTACAAAAAATTCTGTTAGGCCACAACCCTTGCTGGACAAGGGCTGCGTCGAAACTGCCCATAACTTAACACAGCCAGAGCAATTGAAAAGCCCCTAAGCCGGATTTTTTATGCTTTTTTTGCTTTTTGCTGGATTTTTTTCCACTTCAAGCACCGACATGCCTGTTGGCGGCTCTTGCAGAGCCAATTCCAGCACCTCGTCAATCCATTTCACTGCACGAATTTCGATATCACCTTTGACGTTATCCGGAATATCTTTTAAATCCCGAACGTTGTCATGTGGTATTAAAACCCGTTTGATACCACCACGGTGTGCAGCGAGCAGTTTCTCTTTCAGGCCACCAATAGGCAGAACTTCACCACGCAGGGTAATTTCACCTGTCATGGCCACATCAGCCCGCACCGGGTTGCCTGTTAAACTGGACACCAGAGCTGTCACCATAGCTATACCAGCGCTTGGACCGTCTTTTGGTGTGGCGCCTTCCGGCACGTGCACGTGAATATCACGTTTTTCATAAAAGTCTTCGTTGATACGCAGCTTCTCAGCACGGCTTCGAACCACTGTCATCGCAGCCTGAATCGACTCTTTCATCACATCGCCCAAAGAGCCTGTGTAGGTCAGTTTGCCTTTACCTACCACAGCAGCTGCTTCAATAGTCAGTAAATCACCACCGACAGAAGTCCAGGCTAAGCCAGTGACCTGACCGATGCGGTTGCTATCTTCAGCTTTGCCATAATCATGGCGCTGTACCCCTAAAAACTCTTCCAGATTGTCCTGGTTGATAACCACTTTCTTCAGGTTTTTATCCAGCAGGATGTTTTTCACTGCTTTGCGGCATAACTTGGAGATTTCACGCTCCAAGCTACGCACCCCTGCTTCACGGGTGTAATAGCGGATAATGCCGATAATAGCGCTGTCTTCAATCTCAATTTCATGAGGTTTTAAGCCATTGCGCTCAATTTGCTTGTTGATCAGATGCTGTTTAGAAATATTCAGCTTCTCATCTTCGGTGTAGCCCGCTAAACGAATCACTTCCATCCGGTCCAGTAAAGCAGCCGGAATATTTAAACTATTCGATGTGGCGAAAAACATCACGTCGGATAAGTCGTAATCCACTTCCAGATAGTGATCGGAAAAGGCAGTGTTTTGCTCAGGATCCAATACTTCCAGCAAAGCTGCGGCCGGATCACCACGGAAATCTGACGCCATTTTGTCAATTTCATCCAGCAGGAACAGTGGGTTACGCACCCCTACCTTGGCCATTTTCTGGATAATTTTGCCCGGCATAGAGCCGATGTAAGTGCGTCTGTGACCACGGATTTCCGCTTCATCCCGCACCCCACCTAAGGCCATACGCACATATTTACGGCCCGTGGCTTTGGCAACAGACTGGCCCAGTGAAGTTTTACCTACACCTGGTGGTCCGACTAAACATAAGATCGGGCCTTTTAATTTGTTGACACGCTGCTGCACTGCCAGATATTCCAGAATGCGTTCTTTAACTTTATCCAGACCATAGTGGTCCGAGTCCAGAATACGTTCTGCACCAGCCAGATCTTTTTTCACCTTGCTGCGTTTTTTCCATGGCACATTAGTCAGCCAGTCGATATAGCTGCGCACCACTGTGGCCTCAGCCGACATAGGGGACATCATTTTTAACTTTTGCAGTTCAGCCGTGGCTTTAGTCCGGGCTTCTTCCGGCATTTGCGCCTGTTCGATTTTTTTCGACAGGGTTTCAAACTCATCCGGTGCATCTTCCAGTTCGCCCAGCTCACGCTGAATGGCCTTCATTTGCTCATTCAGGTAATACTCGCGCTGGCTTTTTTCCATCTGCTTTTTAACCCGGCTGCGAATACGACGCTCGACCTGCAGAATGTCGATTTCGCTTTCCATCATTGCCATCAGGAACTCTAAACGTTCCGTCACATCAATAATTTCTAGAACTTTTTGCTTGTCGTCGACTTTTAACGGCATATGAGCTGCCATAGTATCAGCCAGACGGGCTGCATCATCTATACCAGAAAGCGCAGTCAGCACCTCAGGAGGGATTTTTTTATTCAGCTTGATGTAACCTTCAAACTGATTCACCGCAGAGCGTAAAATCACTTCTTGTTCGCGGCTGTCCATTTCCGGTGTCGGAATTAAATCAACATAAGCAGCGAAGGTGTCTTCTGTGTCGGTAAATTCGACCAGTCGAGCACGCTTGCCGCCTTCCACCAGCACTTTGACCGTGCCATCCGGAAGCTTGAGCAATTGCAAAATCGTGGCGACAGTACCCACCTGATACAAATCAGAATCTTTAGGGTCATCCAGCGTGGCGTCTTTTTGCGCAACTAAAAAGATTTGTTTCTCTTTTTCCATCGCGGCATCCAGGCATTTGATGGATTTAGCCCGGCCAACGAACAGCGGGATCACCATATGCGGATAAACGACCACGTCTCTTAATGCCAATACAGGCATATGCAAACGTTCAGTCTTTGCTACTGTCATGAAATCTCTCTCGAATTATTTACTGCAGGTGACATGATTCAACAGTATATGGGGGCTGTTTATGTCACTTCAATGAGTTAGAGCGGTAAAAATGGGGTCAGAGTAAAATTAAATCTGCGGCTTAATTTTACTCTGACCCCAATATACTTACACAGAAGCGGCAGCTTCCACAGTTTCGTAGATCAATATCGGCTGAGACTCACCGCGGATCACTGTTTCGTCAATCACCACTTTGCTGACATGCTCCATGGACGGCAAATCGTACATGGTATCGAGCAAGACGTTTTCGACGATAGAGCGTAAACCACGGGCGCCGGTTTTACGTTCCATAGCTTTTTGCGCTATGGCTTTCAGTGCATCTTCGCGGAACTCCAGTTCAACATCTTCCATCTGGAATAAAGCGCCAAACTGTTTCACCAAGGCGTTTTTCGGCTCACTTAAAATTTGCATCAATGCAGCTAAATCCAGCTCAGTTAAAGTCGCAACCACAGGCAAACGACCAATAAACTCCGGAATTAAACCGTATTTAACTAAATCTTCAGGTTCCACATCTTTAAAGCTTTCCGTCAGACTGCGGCTTTGCGACGTGGCACGCACTTCGGCACCAAAACCTATGCCTGAACCTTTAGCGCAGCGCTGTTCAATCACTTTATCCAGACCGGCAAAAGCGCCACCACAGATAAACAGAATTTTTGAGGTATCGACCTGTAAAAACTCCTGCTGCGGATGCTTACGGCCTCCCTGAGGCGGCACTGAAGCTATAGTGCCTTCAATCAGCTTTAACAGGGCCTGCTGTACCCCTTCCCCTGATACGTCACGGGTAATAGAAGGGTTGTCAGACTTACGGGAGATTTTGTCGATTTCATCGATGTAAACAATTCCACGCTGGGCTTTTTCTACATCGTAATCGCATTTCTGCAGTAACTTCTGGATGATGTTTTCCACATCTTCACCGACATAACCCGCTTCAGTTAAGGTGGTGGCATCGGCCATGGTAAAAGGCACATCCAGCAAACGGGCTAAAGTTTCTGCCAATAAGGTTTTACCGCTACCTGTAGGGCCAATCAGCAGAATGTTACTTTTGCTCAGTTCAACATCCTGTTTGTGCTGCATGCTGCGCAAACGTTTGTAGTGGTTGTAGACAGCCACCGCCAGAACTTTTTTCGCATGCTCCTGACCTATGACGTAGTCATCGAGGTGGGCACGGATCTCTTTTGGCACCGGCAATTTATTGCTGTCGCGTTTTGGCGAAATATCTTTGATTTCTTCGCGAATAATATCGTTGCACAAGTCGACACATTCATCACAGATATAGACCTGTGGACCTGCGATCAACTTACGCACTTCGTGCTGCGACTTGCCGCAGAACGAACAATACAGCGTGTTCTTGCTCTCGCCGGTGGAAGCTTCTTTGGACATCCGTCACTCCATCGGGGCCACCTGCCCCGCCTACCCGCGCTT
>CBIMJC010000237.1:0-6413 GCA_966244125.1 uncultured Rheinheimera sp. | reverse complement strand
AGTCCGCCATATTCAATGGCACTGCAGCGATGCAAGGTCATGTTTCAGCCAGCGGTGATCTGGTCTAAAAGCGCCAAATGGACTCATAGCTCAGCTGGATAGAGTACTCGGCTACGAACCGAGCGGTCGGAGGTTCGAATCCTCCTGCGTCCGCCATTAAACCTGCTAAGTGCAGGTTTTTTTGTTTTTCGCATCCCTGCGAAAAATCCCTTCGGGACCCGCCGTGCGGCGGTCCAAAAACGCTCCAGGCGTTTTTGTGTTTCCTTTTTCCATAAGATGGTTTAAACAACGAAAAGGTAAGAAAGATCATCTGCCGCAAAGTCTTAGCTTCTGCAATTGCTCTTCTGCTCTTCAGATGTGCAAACTACCAAAGCCTAAGCCGCTCTCTCTCCACCATAACAATCCCCGAGCGTAGCTTCCAAAGCGCGGACAACCTGACCTCTGTTCAGAACACCAACCACCGAACCATTCTCCAGCACAGGCAATTGGTGCAAATGCAGGCTGGTGAAGATCACTGCGGCATCCACCAGACTGTCTGATGACTCTACAGTGACTACTTTTTTACTCATGACCTGCGCTATCGTATTGTGCAGGCTACAGAAGTAACTGGCATGCAGCATAGCGGTTAAACAGTCCTGTTCAGATAAATAACCGACCAGTTGATTGTCTTTATCAAACACAGGTGCTCCGGTCAGGTTAAACTGCCGTAGTTGCTGCACAGCCTGAACTATCGTATCGTCTTGCTGCAGACGTGGAAATTCACGCTGAAAAATATCTTGTACTCTGCTCATGATATGGCTCCTTTGAAGTGATGAGCTCAGCTTATGCCGGATAGATGCTTCAATGAAAACGAATTAATAAGCTTGCCAGCATCGTAATTTACGATTAAAAAACCGGGCAACAGCCAGGGAAGGGGTTTGAAAGGAATGAAACGTATGTTTTATGCGCAGTTAAATCAGTGCCAACAGATTTTTGCTTTACCTTTAAACTCTGTTTTGTATAATGGCGCCTCCAACGCTAGGGGCATAGTTCCAATTGGTAGAACAGCGGTCTCCAAAACCGATGGTTGGGGGTTCGAATCCCTCTGCCCCTGCCACTTCATTCTGATATGAATTCTTTATCGTCCAAGCAGCAATTGCTGCAGTTACTCCAGATACAAGCACTTGAATTACATCAAGAGTTTTCTGCTTTAGCTAAAAAGCCAGAAGTGGAAATTGCTGTAGTGGCAGAAGCTGTTGCTGATATCGCCTCTGTAACCGAAGCTATTGAACCCGCAGCATCAGTGCCGGCTGAATCCTATGCTGAACCTGATCCGGAACTGTCCTTCGCCAAAGACCTGTTACGGGCTATGCATGAATATCAACCACAACTGCAGTGGCGGTTAAATCCGGCCTGTACTGAACCTAAAGTGCAAAACGGACTCTTAGTCACACCTTCGATTGAATTATTACAGTCAGCTCAGCAGAAGAAGTTGCTCTGGTTGTGCCTGCAACAAGAGAGCTAATCCATGCCAACTATACGTAGTGCTACCCCTGCCGATATCCCGGCTATGTTGCAGATAGAACAAAGCGCCAATAGCCATCCCTGGTCGGAAGGCACTTTTCACACTTGCTTTAGCGAGCGCTATTTTAATGCGGTGCTGCTGGATGAAAACGACGTTATCGCGGGCTTTTATATAGGCGAAAAAGTCGCAGTAGAAGCCAGTTTATTTAATATTGGTGTATCACCAACAGCTCAGGGGCGGGGTTATGGTCAGCAATTGCTGCAACACTTTATCGCACAGGCGCAGGAGTTAGATGCACTGGACTGCTGGCTGGAAGTCCGTCAATCCAATAGCAAGGCCATTAAGTTGTATGAAAAATGTGGTTTTATTCAAACCGGCTTACGACCAAACTATTACCCAACGGCGACGGGCCGTGAAGATGCCATTTTAATGGCTTTGCCTTTAGGTTAAGGCAAATACTTAGTACAGAAGATAATTTCCCGGCCAAAGTGGCTAAATTCTGTGCCTGAGCTTTGGTTACTGCTATAATCGCGCGGAATTTTCCTATTGAACCTCAACCCACTCTGCCAACAGGCTATGCTGTGGGCTTTGTTTATTGATCAAGTTGGATGGCATGACAACCGAACTGTTTTTAGAAGAAGTGAACAAACGCCGCACTTTTGCGATTATCTCTCACCCTGATGCCGGTAAAACCACCATCACTGAAAAAGTGTTGCTGTTCGGACAGCTGATCCAAAAAGCGGGTACGGTCAAAGGCAAAAAGTCTGGCCAGTATGCCACGTCCGACTGGATGGAAATGGAAAAAGAACGGGGTATTTCTGTTACCACTTCGGTGATGCAGTTCCCTTACGCCGACTGTCTGGTGAACTTACTGGACACCCCGGGTCACGAAGACTTCTCGGAAGATACCTACCGTACCTTAACGGCAGTAGACTCCTGCTTAATGGTAATTGACGGCGCCAAAGGTGTTGAAGATCGCACTATTAAACTGATGGAAGTTACCCGTCTGCGCGACACGCCTATCATCACCTTTATGAACAAAATGGACCGTGATATCCGTGATCCTATCGATTTATTGGATGAAGTGGAAAGCGTACTGAATATTGCCTGTGCTCCTATTACCTGGCCTATTGCCTCAGGCAAAGAGTTTAAGGGCGTGTACCACATTTACCGTGATGAAGTGATTTTATACAAATCAGGTATGGGTCATACCATTCAGGAGCTGGATGTAATTAAAGGCATCAACAACCCTGAACTGGATCAACGTATTGGCTATTACGCAGGCCAGTTGCGTGAAGAAATGGAACTGGTGAAAGGTGCAAGTCATGAGTTTGATTTAGAGCTGTTCCGTAAAGGTGAACTCACTCCGGTGTTTTTTGGTACAGCCTTAGGTAACTTTGGTGTCGATCATATGCTGGACGGTTTAACCGAATGGGCGCCGGCGCCACAACACCGTACTACCACCACCCGGACTGTTGAACCGTCAGAGCCTGCCTTCACAGGTTTTGTCTTTAAAATTCAGGCCAACATGGACCCGAAACACCGTGACCGTGTGGCCTTTTTACGGATCTGCTCGGGTAAGTACGAAAAGGGCATGAAAATGCACCATGTGCGTATTGGCAAAGATATGCTGGTACCGCAGGCGTTAACCTTTTTAGCCGGTGATCGTGAACACGTCGAAGAAGCTTATCCGGGCGATATTATAGGTCTGCATAACCACGGTACTATTCAGATTGGTGATACTTTTACCTCTGGCGAAAAGTTTAACTTCACAGGTATTCCAAACTTTGCACCTGAGCTATTCCGCCGTATCCGTTTGCGTGATCCACTGAAACAAAAGCAGTTGCTCAAAGGTTTAGTGCAGTTATCGGAAGAAGGTGCTGTGCAGGTGTTCCGTCCGCTGGATAACAACGATTTGATCGTAGGTGCTGTGGGTGTGCTGCAGTTTGATGTGGTGGTGCACAGATTAAAATCTGAGTACAACGTTGATGCGATTTACGAAAGTGTCAACGTCACAACGGCGCGTTGGGTCTACAGCGAGGATCAGAAAGCCCTGACCGAGTTTAAAAACAAAGCCAGTACCAACCTGGCACTGGATGGTGGTGATAACCTGACTTATCTGGCCCCTACTATGGTGAACCTGAATTTGTCGATGGAACGTTATCCGAAGATCAAATTCCACAAAACCCGTGAACATTAATTCAGGCGCTTATTAATTCAGGCATAAAGGTTTGTTATGAATATCAAAGAATTATTATCCAGCAAAACCCAGGCCGCTATGGTCGCCCTGGGTTTGCCTGCCGACACCAATACAGCGGTTACTATCAGCACTAAAGTTGAATTTGGTGATTACCAGATCAACGGTGCTATGGCGGCAGCCAAGTTACTGAAAACCAACCCAAGGGCTTTGGCCGAACAGCTGGTACAACAGCTGGATGTCGCAGATATGGCGGAAAAAGTCGAAATCGCAGGCCCTGGTTTTATCAATATTAGCTTGCGTAAAGACTGGTTAGCCGCCCAGTTGGCTGGTGCAGCGCAAAACCCAAGATTAACTTTAGGGGCTAACCCTGCGCCACAAACTGTGGTCGTGGACTATTCAGCACCAAATCTTGCCAAAGAGATGCATGTAGGCCATTTGCGCTCCACTATCATTGGTGATGCATTGGTGCGTTGCCTGGAGTTCTGGGGCGATAAAGTCATTCGTCAGAACCATATGGGCGACTGGGGTACGCAGTTTGGTATGCTGATTGCGCATCTGGAAGACAAGCTGGCCGCAGGTGTGGATTTAGAGCAGGTGGCTTTAGCAGATTTGGAAGATTTTTACCGCGAAGCGAAAAAACGTTTTGACGATGAAGCAGGTTTTGCTGATAAATCCCGTGATTATGTGGTGAAGTTACAAAGTGGTGATGCGCACTGCCAGAAGTTATGGCAGCTCTTTATCGACACTTCCATTAAACACAGCGAAGAAGTCTACCAAAAGCTGAATGTCACTTTAGGTCATGACGATATTAAGCCGGAAAGTGCCTACAACCCGATGCTGCAGCCTATCGTAGACGAGCTGAAGGCCAAAGGCCTGGCTGTGGAAGATCAGGGCGCGCTGGTGGTGTTTTTACAGGAGCTGGCCGACAAAGAAGGCAACCCATCGCCTTTTATAGTACAAAAAACCGGAGGTGGTTTCCTCTATGCCACCACAGATTTAGCGGCCTGTAAGTACCGCAGCTTCGAATTGGGCGCTGACCGTATTGTGATCTTTACCGATGCCCGTCAGGCTTTGCACTTTAAACAAGTCGAACTGGTGGCCCGTAAAGCAGGGTTGTTAAAAGAGCAGGTGGCTTATGATCACTGTCCTTTTGGCACCATGATGGGTGAAGATGGTAAGCCGTTTAAAACCCGTACCGGTGGCACAGTTAAACTGGCTGAATTGTTAGAAGAAGCCGTAGTGCGGGCCCGCGCTGTAGTAGAGCAAAAATCCACTGACTTAAGCGCTGAAGAAATGGCTGAAGTGGCACGTAAAGTGGGTATAGGCGCGGTGAAATTTGCCGATTTATCAAAAAACCGTACCAGTGATTATGTGTTCAGCTGGGATGCGATGTTAAGTTTTGAAGGCGCTACAGCACCGTACCTGCAATATGCTTATACCCGCATCAGTGGCATTTTACGTCGCGCTGCTATAGATGAGACTTTTGTTGCGCCGCTTCAGCTTGTCGAAGAGCAGGAAAAACAGTTAGCTGTCAAACTGTTACGCTTAGAAGAAACCTTACAGGCCGTGATGAAAGAGGCTGTGCCTAACTTGTTGTGTAACTATTTATACGAGTTATCCAGCCAGTTTATGAGTTTCTACGAAGCTTGCCCTATTTTAAAAGAAGGCATTGAACCAGACCTGAAAAACAGCCGTTTAATGCTGAGTATTTTAGTGGCCCGCACTTTAAAACAAGGCCTGGATTTATTAGGTATTGAGGTGATGGAGCGGATGTAATTCCGCTTGGTCGAGGCTGGTTCAGCCTAAGGACAAACTGATGAAAATTGCAGATATTCGCCGCAGTTATACCATGGATAAACTGGATCTGGATAAGCTCAATGCCGATCCGTTTTTGCAGTTTGAAGCCTGGCTGAAAGATGCAGTCGCTGCAGAACTGCCTGATCCAACGGCTATGTGTGTCGCGACAGTGGACGCATCTGGCCAGCCGTCACAACGTCTGGTGTTACTAAAAGATGTCAGCGGCAAAGGTTTTGTGTTTTATACCAACTTAGGCAGCCGTAAGGCCTCTGAGCTGGAGCAAAACCCAAAGGTGAGTTTGCATTTTCCATGGCACCCGCTGGAGCGTCAGGTGATCGTTTACGGTACAGCAGAGCGGGTTCCGGCCAGTCAGGTGATGAGTTATTTCTTATCCAGACCGAAAGAGAGCCAACTGGCCGCCTGGGCGTCAGAGCAAAGCCGTCCTGTATCGACCCGTCAGGTGTTGATGCAAAAGTTTGCTGAAATTAAACACAAATTTGAGCAAGGCGATGTGCCTGTGCCTTCTTTTTGGGGCGGCTTTTTAGTCAAACCTCATCAGATTGAATTCTGGCAAGGTGGTGAGCACCGGCTGCACGACCGTTTTATGTACAAGCTGCAAGCCGATCACAGCTGGGCCATAGAGCGTTTATGTCCATAATCCCACCTGTACAGGCCGCCGATACGCGGCCTGTATTATTTGATAGCCACTGCCATCTGGATTTGCCGGAGTTATTGCCACAACTGGAGCTGCATCTGGCCAATGCCAAAGCTGTAGGCGTTGCAGGCTTTTTAGTGCCAGCTGTGCAATCTTCAGCCTGGTTGCCTTTGCTGGAATTAAAACAACGTTATGGTTTTTCCATTGCTTTAGGTGTGCATCCCTGGTGGGCCAGCCAGGCAGAACTTGACGCCTTA
>CBIMJC010000236.1:0-6427 GCA_966244125.1 uncultured Rheinheimera sp. | reverse complement strand
TTTGAACACCAAGCCCGCTTAATGCGGGCTTTTTTAATCCAATATTTTTGTACAGTCTGTCAGATAAAAAAACCGCCGGTTAAGGCGGTCTTTTATCAGTTCAGCAGTATTAGCTGCGACGACGGCGTAACAAAGCCAAAGGCAATAACAGCAGAGATAACCAGCCGAAACTACCGCTGCTGGAGTTTTTCGGTGGATTCACAACCGGAGGAGGTGCAGGTACATTGTTCACCTTAACCGCAACAGTTGATTTCACGCTGTCTTTACCATCACTGACTGTCACTTCAAAACTCAAAGTTTCAGTGGCTGAAACCTGCGGAGCTTTCACCGTAGCTTCAGCTGCTGTTGCATTAGTGATGGTAGCTGCAGTACCTGATACCTGAGCCCAGCTGTATGTCAGAGCGTCAGTAGCATTCGCATCCTGTGCTACGGCTGTCAGCTTGATATCGCCACCTTCGTTCACCTCAGCCACACTGCTGCTTACTTTAGTGATCATTGGCTTACGGTTATCACAAGCTATGCTGTCGCCCGCTACAACATCTGAGAACACGCTGGAGCTAATGTTTTGTATCTTCACATTATCAATAGCCCAACCAAATGCGTTGGTGTTGCTGTCTGATACCACACGGAAACGTAACTTCACCTGGTTACCATTTAAACCGCTACCAAAGTTCACAGTTTCAAAGCCACCAAAACTGTCGTTCATTACGCCTGTATAGGTGCTGCGATCCGGCAATAAATCTTCCAGTTCACCAGTGTAGCCACCACTCAATTGCGGATAAACCGGCTGGCCGGTAGAAGTGGTGCCCACCTGGACTTTAGTTACATCAACCCAGGCACCGCCGTTCAGACTGATTTCAATCACACCACCGTCATAATTCTCTTCAAATTCGAAGTAATGCCAGAAACTTAATACAAAATCGCCACCATAACCAATGTCAAAAGTTTTGGTTTCATACGCCACATCAGAACTGAAGCCATTGTTTGCAATATACATATATTGCTCACCTACCGGATGGCCAACACTCTCGAAGAATCCGGCATAAGTGCTGTCCAGCGCTCTGGTGTCTTTTGCCATATCCCCGCCAGCTATCACAACTTCTTTAAAGTTATTCAACGAAGCATAGCTTTCCATGTCGTCTATGCTTTGCTGGTTAACCGGGGCGCGATCTTTAAAGTTCAGATTCACCAGATCAGACAGGCTGTACTCTTCAGTCACTATGGCCTCATCCAGATCAGGGAAACTGACCTTAAATGTCAGAGTATCAGCTGCTGTCGCGCCTTCCAGTTTAAACTCCAGCGGTGTTGAACTGACAGTTTTCAGTACATCTACTTTTGGTAGGGTAAATTCGCCATTGTTCGCAAAAGTGACGGTTTGACCACTGGTCACTTCAACTTTCGCTTTGACATTTTCCAGCACTTCACTACCGCGGTTGGTAAATTTGAAGCTCAGGGTTCCTGTCTCACCATTATCAAGGATATTGTTGTTGGTACAGAAACCAGCAGTCAGGCCTTCATAATTACGATTAATAGTGTGGCCTGAAACTTCAAAAGTGCTTAATTCAGTTTTGAATGATTCTACAACACCTGTATGTTGTGCATTGTCACGATCCGGCGACTGAGCTCCCAGACCCATACCACGCTCAGCAAAGGCTTTTAGCAACAGCTTATAATCTGCCGGATCTTTGGCATAGGCTGCAGCCAGAATCGCATCACGGGCTTCAGTGTAGGTTGGACCAACAGGAGTCATTTTATAACCGTTGACCAGATAACCTAACATGCGGTGTTTAGCTTCATCGAAACTGTGACGATCGTCATTTACCAGATTCACAAAACCATCCCACAACATAGTGGCCCATACTTCACCGGCCGAGTGGACTTGTGCTCTCTGTGTTCCGGTTGATGTGTCTATTGCAACACCACGGCCGACTTCGATGTTCTGGAAGGTTTTGTAGTTAACATCACGATCCTGTGAATAAGGCACACTGCGGATACCGTAGTAGAACGAATCTACATAACTAATAGCTGCATATGCACGTTGCAACTTATCGTTGTCTGGCAACTCCAGATCTTTAGCTTCCGAAATAGTCATCAGAGCATGGAAATCCCCCCAGCCTTCGCCCATGGAGCGGCCCTGGTTGTTGTATAAACCACTGCCGTTGCCCACTAAACGGTTACTGATGTAATGACCCCACTCGTGTGACACTATAGCGTTATCCCAGGAACTGTCTTTAAACGGCTTGTCGTTAAACATCTCGACAGTGACAGTTTGACCTGCAGCCAGTGCGGCATAAAGGCTGTTGCCCTCAGCCAAAGAAATGCCAATATTCGGGATTTTTACCGCAGCAGCAGCGGCAACATCGGCAGGCGCAGTTCCACTACCCATTCCAGGTAAACCTACAGCACTATTGTTGACCACTATGGCCGCTATAGCGCCGGCGTCCTGAGCCATTTTTACTTTTTGAGTAAAATTACAGGTTCCGCGGTCAAGAATCGCAATTTTTCCCGCCAGTTCAGCAGCATTCACAGCTGCAGTACAACCGTCACGGGTTGGGGCCACAGTATCAACCAGGACGACCAACTCACCACTTAAGCTGAACTGGCCAGCACCAAAGCTTGAACGCTGCAGTGTGGTCAGAGTAATAGCTTCACCACTTGCTGTTGTAGCACTAACTCCATAATCTTTGCCAAATTCAGCATCTTTGCTATCCCAAAGATACATTTGCATCCGGGGTGAGCGGCCATCAGCCGGAGTTGACATGTTGGCGTTGTTAAAACCTGAGTTATCCTGCACTTCCGCACGAATCGGGTCACCTTCAACACCACCACGGCCGTAGTTGAGTAACTGAGCGTTACCTGCGGCTTCGTCAAAGCCGTAATCATAAAACACATCGTGTAAGTAGTTGTTCATATAGAACAAGTTGACGATAGCGGCTTTACGGTTGTTCACCGAAGTTTCGGCTTCATCGGTACGGTACTTATAATCAAATACTTTGGCTGCTGTAGTTTCAGCATGGTAATCACCATTGGTAAGACCATCCGGAGCTACCACATCTGCATAAGCCGTGACGTTGTTACCCACAGTCGTAGTGGCTGTTTCCAATAACCATGGATCTTTTTTGCTGATAGGGCCGTGGGTCAGCTTCACCAAAGGGGCATCAAGATAAGCTGTCGCATCAACTTGTGTCGCACTTGTTGCAGGGACCACGTTACCATGTGGACCATCCCAGGGTGTACCATCTGCATTAGCATAAATGCGGTATTCAAAGTCAGCAGCATGGGCTTTCAGGTTATTTTTGAATAACACTTCACCAGTTTCACTGGCGATCACATAGCTGTAGTAGTCCGAATCAACAGCATCGGCTGATGACACTTCCATCTCTACATAATGAGCTGGAATAAGCTTCTGTTTTTTTTCAAAGAATACAGGCTTCGCTCTGGGCTCTCCCAACATCTTCACTGAGCCTTGTTGTCCGATCGCTGCAAATTGTTCGTATTTGCCTGACGGCTCCAGTGCCGAAAGCTCCAGCTGTTGTTCATCACCACCGGCAGCTGCATAGGCCTGACGAATAGCAGTATCGGCATCACCAAAAGCAGATAAAGCTGCAGCTTTTGGCGCTGCGGCTGCAGAAATCAATGAACCAGAGCCTGCAACCAGAGCAAACTCAGCATCCATCAGTACATTGTATTCTTTGTTGAATACTTCGATGCCCAGAAACTCCTGACGGAACTTCGCAATTTTGACGCCATCGCCGCTCTGATGTGTACTGACTAAAGCAGGTTTTAATCCTGTTAAAGCGCCTTTTGTGGCTGCGCCGGTCAACAGATTTAAATAGTGGGTTGCTGCAAACTCCAGCTGATGTTCAGGGGATACTGCAGATAAAGCAGGTACAGCTAAGCCTACTGGTGCCCAGGCAAACGTAGTCTGGCCAGTTGCAGGTTCAACCTGATTTTTCATACCCGAAACTGTTGGGACCTGCTGTGTAGCAGCGACTTGGCCAGGCTGTGCGAGGTTACCGGTTTTGTATTCACTTGCAACTGCTGACAGACTTGAAGCACCTATAGCGGAGGTAATCATCACCGCAAGTGCAGAAAATTTGAATTGTTTCATGCATGTTCCTTGGATTTTTTATTATTTACAAATGTGCATTACCTTGCAGCACTTTTATTGACACGTAACAGCAGGCAATAACATATGTTATAAATAGTTACCCAATTATTTTCAACACTTTTAAAACAACTAAGTAACTATATTTTGAGGCGAAATTATGAACAACTTTGAACTTCAGGCTTTTGTGCTCAGTACTTGTGCCTCATTAGTTTTTTCCGCAACCTGCGATGCAGCTGAGCTGACAGATGCAGCGGTACAAAAAGGCCAGGCCAGGCCTTCACTTCTGGGTCAGCAAACAAAGCGTCATGTCACTATCAATGAGCAAAAATTTGAGTTGCTATCGCGTCAGGCTGACCACTGGTTACTCTTTGACCCACAGTCCGGGCAATACTGCATCACCTTAAATCAGCTTGTTGTAGTCACCACAGACCTTAAGCTTGTATTAAACAAAGCAGGCTTGTCTTACAGTGCAAAAGAATGGGAGTTATTGGCCAAAGATACCTACCGCTGGTCTGGTGCTTTTCATCAGCTACTCCAGCTTCGGCAGAAATTAAAAGCTATGCCAGACACAAAAATTGAATGGCAGCTGCAGTATCTTCCTCTGTCAAAACAAGTCGAAATCTGACCAAAACCCTAACACCAGATCCAGGTTATGAATTAGCTGTCCGGATAAGTTAGAATACGCAAAATTCTTCATGGTTATAGAAAAATGCCAAAAGCCTGTGCCTGCCATATTCTGGTCAAAACTGCTGCCGAAGCAGAAAAGTTAAAACAACTGCTGGCCAAAGGCGCCAGTTTTCATGAATTAGCTAAAAAGCACTCGCTGTGCCCTTCCGGCAAAAAAGGTGGTGATTTAGGTGAGTTTAAACCAGGCCAGATGGTCAGAGCCTTTGATGAAGTGGTATTTAAAAAAGCTGTACTGGAAGTGCATGGCCCAATCAAAACTCAGTTTGGTTACCACCTGATTAAAACCTTATACAGAAGTTAGCTGAAGAAGTGGATGGAGAGTCGGATGCGTTTTGTACCTTGTAGTTATGATGAACATGCCGAAGCTATTCTGGCCATTTTTAATCACGCCATTTTGAATACCACAGCTTTGTATGAATACAAACCCCGTACTATGGCCACTATGCAGCAATGGTTTGCCAACAAAACGGCTGGCAATTTCCCGGTGTTAGGTTTGCTGAATGAACAAAACCAATTGGTGGCTTTTGGCAGTTATGGCACCTTCAGGGCTTTTCCTGCTTTTAAATATTCAGTCGAGCATTCAGTTTATGTGGCGCCGGATCAGCAAGGTAAAGGCTATGGTGCTTTGATGTTGCAGAAAATCATAAAGCAGGCGCAGCTGGAAAATTATCACCTGTTGATTGGTGGCATTGATGCTGCCAATGAAGCCAGCATAGCTTTGCATACCAAACATGGCTTCAGGCACAGTGGCACTATTACTCAGGCTGGTTTTAAGTTTGGCCGCTGGTTAGATTTGGCCTTTTATCAGCTGACGTTAAACACGCCAGCTGAACCTGTAGACGGTTGAATTGTTACTTTTTACCCAGCAACTGCGAACGTAATTTAGCCTTTTCTTTCGCCAGCTGTTTATTACGGCTGGCGACTTTTTGTACCCGTTCTTCTTCGGCATCGGCTTTTTTGCTGCTGTGATTCATTTTCGGATCGTGTTCGTACCCAGGCAACACCTGTTGGGTGATCACTTGCTTGGTTAGTTTTTCAATGGCTTGTAACATCAGCAGATCATCAGGCGTCACTAAACTTATGGCTAAACCTGAGTTGCCCGCCCGGCCTGTCCGGCCAATGCGGTGCACATAATCTTCTGCGACCTGCGGCAAGTCATAGTTGACCACTATAGGCAGTTCTTCAATATCCAAACCCCGGGCAGCAATGTCAGTCGCCACTAACACACTTAATCTGTTGTTTTTAAAATCATCCAGCGCTTTGGTGCGTGCGCCCTGACTTTTATCACCGTGAATAGCGCCAGCTTCGATACCGTCTAACCGCAATTGCTTCGCCAGACGGTCGGCACCATGTTTAGTGCGGCTGAAAATCAGCACCTGTTTCCACTGCCGTGAGCCAATCAAATAAGACAACATTTCACGTTTGCGCTGTGAATCCACGCGATACGCCAGTTGCTCTATTTTCTCTGCAGTGCTGTTAGGTTTTGCCACCTCAATCAGCACAGGAGACTTTAATAAAGTATCAGCCAGCTCTTTGATTTCTTTGGCAAAAGTGGCGGAGAAAAACAGCGTCTGACGCTCTTTGGGTAAACGCGCCATAATACGTTTAATATCGTGAATAAAGCCCATA
>CBIMJC010000235.1:0-6451 GCA_966244125.1 uncultured Rheinheimera sp. | reverse complement strand
TCCAGCAGGGCAGGGCAATCACCATCGGCCGCTGTACTGCCGGGTCTTTGACAGACCACCAGATGCGCCAGCTGCAAAATACTTTGCCACTGATGCCATTGTTTAAAATAGGCCAGTGAATCCATCCCCATCACAAACAGCAAGCCGCCCCTGGGATATTGTTCGCGCAGCAAACGCAAACTATCCACAGTGTACGAAGGGCTGTGTTTGTTTAATTCGAGTGGCTGAAGCTGCAGACCCGGAATGTCCTGAATAGCAATTTGCACCATAGCGGCTCTGTGCTCAGCACTAACGCCGGGACTGGCGCGATGCGCAGGCAGGTGACAGGGCATCAGTTGCACTTCCCGCACAGCGCAATGGGTTAATACATATTGAGCACAAGCTAAATGCGCGTTATGGATGGGGTCAAAAGTGCCGCCAAAAACGGCAAATGCGCGATCAGGGCGTGAAGTCGGCATAACGCTGCTGCAATGAAAATACTTTAGACACAGGGCTGACCAATAAGCTGACCAAATGCGCCAGGGCCAGTTCTGCATTATTTAATGCACCTGATTTAAAAGCCCGGTCAAAGGCCGCCAGTTCCTGCTGCACGTAGCCCAGCCATTTGGCTGGCAAACGTGACACAGCTGTCTGGTACAGAGGTTGACGTTTTGGCCAAATGGCATTTTTTTTAAAGAAATCCGCCAGCGGTTTACCTTGCTGCTGCGCCAGATGCATTTGCATCAGGGTCGTGACCTCTTTTTGCAGCTGCCAGGCAATGATCACAGGCTCTGTATCCTGCTGTAATAAACGGTCAAGCCGGTGTAAGGCTTCGTTGCCCTGACCTGCGAGTAAAGCATCGACCAGTTGAAACACTGAAAAATGCGACTGATCGGCCAAATGCTGTTCCAAAAGTTCGGCATCCACAGTGCCGCTGACCAGGCTTAAGCCCAGTTTCTCCAGTTCCTGCGCTGCTGCTAGTAAATTACCGGCGCAGTGATGCTGCATTAAGGTGATGGCATCTGGTGTTAAATGCAGTTTAAGTTGCGATGCACGTTGCTGTAACCAACGCTGAAACTGTTGGTCGTCCAGCGGATAAAATTGCACCTGCACAGCTTGCTCTGACAGGGTTTTAAACCAGCTTGACTTGGCGTAATCATTGGCATTTTTTGCCGCATGTAACACCAGAATTAAATCCGGATGCAGCAAAGAGGGCAGTTGTTTTAATAAGTCGCCGGCACCTGTTGGTAACTTCGCCGGTAGTTCCAGCTCAAAGAGTCTGCGGGGTGAAAATAAAGATAAGTTATTCAGTTCCATCAGAAAGTCGTTCCAGCTGAAACTATTGTCCCAGCTGTAACTTTGTCGTTCTTCAAAACCTTGTTTTTTTGCAGTGGCCCGAATCAAATCCAGGCTTTCCTGCTTTTGCAAAGGTTCTTCACCAAACACCAGATACACCGGTGCCAGGCTTTTTTGTAACTGTGCAGCAAGCTGATTGCTATACAGTTTTAGCATCAGTGGATCCGGTTTAACTGACGGATAATACGGCTGGCCGCCTGAGAACGTAACTCCTGCAGCAACAGATCCAGCTCTTTGGCCTTGGCCAAAGCCAGATTCGGGTCATCCTGATAATCACGGGTCAGTTCAAACTGAAACTCCTGCAGCTCCTGATCAGGCAGCAATAACTGATACTGTACTCTGTAGATCAGCTCATATTCTGCCACCTGACCATTAGGGAACAGGGACAAGGTGCGGCGTTCCAGACTATCCTGTTGCAGCATCAGAGCCGGAGCTTTTGGATCCAGCTCTGTCAGCAATTTCACTTCATTACTTTTCAGCTGTTCTGATAACAGGCTGGCCAGTTCTGAATGTTTTTTGGCGTCGACAAAGATCGCAGGATAACGCTCCAGCGGCAGGCTACCACGTAAGTGGAAGCCGCAGCTGGTCAGAAGCAGGCTGCTTGCAAGCAGCAGAACTGTCCATACGGAGTGTTTTTTCATTTTATCCTACGGCCAGACTCAGCAGTTTACCCGGCACATAAATCACTTTACGGATAGTGACCCCTTCCAGGAAACGCTGTACGTTTTCTTCAGCATGAGCAAGTTCCAGTACCTGGGCTTCAGTTGCATCTGCAGCTACTGTGACTTTAGCCCGGACTTTACCGTTCACTTGCACCACCACCAGTTTTTCGTCTTCCACCATAGCAGCTGCATCAGCCACTGGCCATGGGCTTTGTTCCAGGGCAGTAGCAAAACCTAACTCTTTCCACAAGTACTGCGACAAGTGAGGGGTGATAGGGTTCAGTAACTGAATTAGGGTCTGAATACCTTCACGTTTCACTTGTTTGTCAGCGTCTGTATCCACCGGCGCTTTTTGCACCTTATTCGCCAGTTCCATAATGGCGGCCACAGCAGTGTTAAACACGTTGCGACGGCCTATATCGTCTGACACTTTAGCGATAGTTTTGTGAATATCGCGGCGCAGGGCTTTTTGATCTGAGTTTAATTCCACTGATGTCGCCGCTCTTGCGAACAACTCTTTATGATCAGCTGCTAAAGTCCAAATCCGGCGTAAGAAACGGTTCGCGCCTTCTACCGCTGAATCCTGCCATTCCAGAGTTTGTTCCGGTGGTGCGGTAAACATCATAAATAAACGTACTGTGTCGGCGCCGTATTGGTCTATGACCAATTGCGGGTCTATACCGTTATTTTTCGACTTGGACATTTTGCTCATGCCAGCCGATAACACCGGCTTGCCGTCCGTTTTTAAAATTGAAGCGGTAATACGGCCTTTTTCGTCACGTTCAGTCGCCACATCGGCAGGAGAGAACCACTCTTTACCACCGTTTTCGGTTTCACGGTAGAAAGTGTCCGCCAACACCATGCCCTGGCACAATAAACGTTTAAACGGCTCATCACACTGCACTAAACCTACGTCACGTAACAGTTTATGGAAAAAGCGTGAGTACAATAAATGCAGTATGGCGTGTTCAATACCACCAATGTACTGATCCACCGGCAGCCAGTAGTTGGCTTTGGCCGGATCCAGCATAGCTTTGTCATGATCCGGGCTGCAGTAACGGGCATAGTACCAGCTCGACTCCATAAAGGTGTCGAAGGTATCGGTTTCGTGGAATGCTGCCTGACCCTTGTAGGTGGTTTTGGCCCAGTCCAGGTCGGCTTTGATAGGCGAGGTCACGCCGTTCATCACGACATCTTCAGGTAAACGTACTGGCAGCATATCTTCCGGCACCGGCACCTGGCTGCCATCTTCCAGCGTCAGCATAGGGATAGGTGAACCCCAGTAACGTTGACGGGATACACCCCAGTCACGTAAACGGTAGTTCACTTTGACCTGACCAACACCCATAGCGCTTAACTTGTCGGCAATAGCTTTAAAGGCCGCAGCAAAATCTAAACCGTTAAATTCTGCAGAATTGACCAGCACACCTTTTTCAGTAAAAGCGGCACTGGTTAAATCGCAGACAGCACTGCTGCCAGCTTCCGGCTCAACCACTTGTTTGATCGCTAAACCGTATTTAGTGGCAAATTCATAATCGCGCTGATCATGACCAGGTACGGCCATCACAGCACCTGAGCCGTAATGCATCAACACAAAGTTAGCCACCCAGACCGGTACCTGTTCACCTGTTAAAGGGTGAATAGCAAACAAACCCGTTGGCGCACCTTTTTTCTCCATGGTCGCCATGTCGGCTTCGGCCATTTTGCCGCCTTTGCACTCGTCAATAAATGCCTGTAATTCAGCATTATTGACGGCAGCTTGTTGGGCTAATGGATGCTGAGCGGCCACGGCGACATAAGTCACGCCATATAAAGTGTCCGGACGTGTGGTGTAGACCGACATGGTCTGATCTGAACCTGCCACTTTAAACTCGATCTCTACGCCTTCTGAGCGGCCGATCCAGTTTTTCTGCATGGTTTTGACTTGCTCAGGCCAGTCGTCTAACTGGTCTAAGTCTTGTAACAGCTCTTCAGCATAATCTGTGATTTTAATAAACCACTGTGCCAGATCACGCTGCTCGACCAGGGCACCTGAACGCCAGCCGCGACCGTCGATCACTTGTTCGTTCGCCAGTACGCACTGATCCACAGGGTCCCAGTTCACTGTGGCCATTTTTTTGTAGACCAGGCCTTTTTCAAACAGCTTGGTGAAAAACCATTGTTCCCACTTGTAGTATTCAGGTTTACAGGTGGCGACCTCGCGGTCCCAGTCGTAACCAAAACCTAAGCGTTTCAGCTGGCCTTTCATATAGTCGATATTGGCGTAAGTCCATTTGGCCGGGGCTGTTTTATTGGCGATAGCAGCGTTTTCAGCTGGTAAACCAAAGGCGTCCCAACCCATAGGCTGCAGCACGTTTTTGCCCTGCATCCGCTGGAAGCGGCTGATCACATCACCTATGGTGTAGTTACGCACATGGCCCATATGCAAACGGCCACTTGGGTACGGGAACATGGAGAGACAGTAGTATTTTTCTTTCGAAGCATCTTCTACTACTTTAAAGGCCTTTGTTTGTTCCCATTCCTGTTGCAGCTGCTGTTCAATCAACTGCGGATTATATTGTTCGTGCATTAAAAACCTTCCAACGTGAAGTCAAAACCAGACCGATAAAACCGGCGGAAAAAATTGCCGCTAGCATACCGCAAGCGAGGGGGGCGCAACAACAGGAACTCTGCGGAATATCACTTAGTGCGCAGCATAAAATAGCTCGCAGCACAAAAAGCCCCGCAGCAGATACTTTTGCCTGGGTTAGGGTGTTGTGCCGGAAGGCAAAGCTTGTAACACTTTGCCAACCAATTGATCCAACTCATCACCATTGCCAATCCAGCGCGCCACCATCAGCAGATCATTGTCTTTGTCGATGTAAATAATGTTGCGGCCTGCCCCCTGAAAAGTGATGGCTGTTGCAGGAGCGCTTGGCAAAGCTTTTCGGCCTGGGTTTAAAAACCAGTTGGCAAAACCGTATTCAGGGTTGGCAGAGCCGCCTGTGCTGGCCATTTTGATCCACTCTTTGCTGACCAGTTGTTTGTCCTGCCATTTGCCATCCCGTAAAAACAGATAACCAAAACGGGCTAAGTCCCAGGCGTTGATGAACATGCCGCCGCCCCAATGCCCACCTCCTGACACAGACTGTATCTTCTGGCCATCCAGCTCAATCCAGCTGTTGTCATAACCATACCAGCGCCAGGTGGATGAAGCGCCTATAGGGGTCATGATCTGTTCGTTCAGCACCTGGGGCAAAGGTTTACGCCAGACATACAAAGTGGATAACGCCAGCAGGTTCACCCGCACATCGTTGTATTTGTAATGGCTACCTGGTGTGCGTAACGGCCGTTTTGGCCAGTCGGCCGGTGTTTTGCCTTCAGGTCTGTCTGCCCAGTCGGGTTTGCCCCACAAGGTGCCTTGCCAGTCACTGGTCTGTCGAAGCAGATGATCCCAGCGGATTTGGCTGTTGTGTGCGCCCTGATACAAATCGACACCATGCGGCATGTAGCTTTCTACTTTATCCTGCAGGTTACGGATTAAACCTTGTTGCCAGGCAAGGCCTGTGACTGTAGTTAAAAAGGTTTTGGTGATGCTGTGGGTCATATCCACAGCTTCTGTATCGCCCCAGCGGGCTATCACCATACCTTTGTAAATAATAATGCCGTTGGCAGGAGCCCGGGTTTTCATTGGGCCAATGATCTGATCATAAGGTTCTTTGGCACCAAAAGTAGTGGCCTGAACCAGAGCCTGATCCGGGTCTGCTTTGTTTTCAGCTTTGATGGCGTAATCCACCGCTTGTTGCAACAGGGCGGCGTCCACCTTTAATTCGGCGGCAGGTTTTTGCTGCCACTGGCCTGCAGGTGGAAAGTAATCCGCGGCGCTGCTGGTGCTCACTATCAGTGTCAAAGCAGTAACGGCAAAATAAAGTTTCATCAATAACCCCTTTTGTTGTTCTGTTTGCAGACTGAGCTTCAGCGCAAAAAGCCGCAAGAGCCTTGCGACTAAAAAGCCGGGCTACAGGTTTAAAACTCAGTTGTTCGTTTTTAGCCGACTATACTGAAGAAAAGCAGTAAGGAGGATTTATGTCCGAATTTAAAGATAAATATCAGAACTGGCTCAATGAGTTAGCAACTATGTTCAAAGAAGGGCGGCGCCAGCAACTGGATAATCTGGTCGGTTTTGCCGACACAGTCAAAGCTTATGTCAAAGCAGGCAAAGAGCTGACCGCTTATGAAACTCAGCTTTTTATCGAAACCTTTAAACGTCAGGCCACTGAAGCAGAACAGGCCCCCTCCCTCTGGCCTGAAACCTTATGGTATGAGCTTTCGCTTATTACCGACAAAACCCAAATTGAATGGCAGGAATTGCTGCAGGATTTGGAGCATCAGGGCACCTATCAACAAGGCGAAGACGTCGGCATGGGCTTGTACCAATGCCAGCAGTGTCAGCAACAGCAGGCTTTTTACCATCC
>CBIMJC010000234.1:0-6488 GCA_966244125.1 uncultured Rheinheimera sp. | reverse complement strand
CAGCTGGTTTATCAACTTGCCAAAGAATTTCACCCTCTTGATGAGTAACTTTATCCTGAAACTGGGGCCGGATAAGATCACCATGCCGATGCGTGAGTATCTCAATGGTGGCGGCGGCCCTCACTCAGTTCAGGTGTTATCCCCCCGCCATCCTTTGCTACAAGGCTTAAATAAACTGGAATATCAACGACCTGTGTATTCTATTGTCGGCAGTGATGGGCCTTTATCCTGCCAGGATGAAAAAAGCTGTAGTCAAATCAGCGATGGTGTAGTGCCTTTTTTCAGTGCCCATCAGAGTAAAGCCGTACAGGAAATTATTGTGCCGTCAAACCATAACTCTTACCAATCCCCTCCTGCCCTTGAGTTTTTACTGCAAGTGCTCAGACAGCCTGCCGGTGAAGCCAAAACCGTGGGAAAAGCCGCTGAATAAAGCTATACTCGCCGGCCTTTTTTTCTGACAGGTGATCCTATGTCTGCTCCTTATCTTGCTGTTGATTTTGGTACATCCAACTGTGCCGCAGGTTTTATGCTGGACCAACAGCCGCATTTACTCGCTTTGGAGCAGGACGGCAGCCGTTATTTAAGTTCGGCTTTGTACATCGAACGTCAGCGTGATCCGGACGACGAAGATGCTTACCTGTCGGCCAGTCTGACCCGTTTATTAGCACAACACAGCAGAGTGCTGGTTGGTAACGCCGCACACGAACGCTACAGCATGGATCCTTTAGGTGGCGTCTTTATCCGCTCACCTAAGTCGATGCTCGGCAGCCGCTTAACACCGGCTCAAACTGAAATTTACACTCAGGTAGCGACTTTGTTGCTCAGCCGGATCAAACAAGGTGCAGAGCAAAAATTAGATCATCCCGTTGAACGGGTGCTGCTTGGCCGCCCTATCCATTTTCAGGGCATAGATTTAGCTTTGGGCGATGAACGGGCTCTGGCGATTTTAAATCAGGCGGCAAGCCGGGTGGGTTTTAAAGAAGTCGACTTTGCCTATGAGCCTGTGGCCGCAGCTATTGAATACGAGCGGCATTTAAGCCGGGAGCAACTGGTGCTGGTGGTGGATATTGGCGGGGGGACCAGCGATATCAGCCTGATCCGGTTAGGACCGCAGCATAGCCAGAGCTTTGACCGCAGTAGCGATTTATTAGGCCACAGCGGTAAACGTATTGGTGGTGTCGATATGGATATCAAACTGACCATTTATGGCCTGATGAAACTCTTTGGCCGCCAGAGTCTGGCGCTGGACGGAAAACCTTTGCCCGGAGCTTTGTTCAGTGATGCAGTCAATATTATCGACATTCATGCCCAGGAGCGGTTTTACGCCGAAAAAACCTATGACGAACTGCTGGATTTAACAGAGTTAGCCGCAGAACCCGCGCAGTTAAAGCGTTTTGTAAAGGTCTATCAGCAGCATTTAAGTTATTACCTGAATCAAAAAGCTGAGCAAGCCAAAATCGGGCTGACTGAACAGGCAGCTGTGGATGTGGTGCTGGACCGTATTGAGCCAAATCTTTTACAAAACCTGTCGCAACAACAACTGATGGATGCCTTGTATCAGGAGTTATCCGGTATCAGTAAGTTGATTCAGCAATGTGTGCACAGCGCCGGTGCAAAACCCGACAGTATTTTTGTCACAGGAGGCGCTTCTGCTGTGCCCGGTGTACAGCAGATGCTGCAACAGTTATTGCCGGATGTGCCGGTGATCCGCGGTGATCAGTTTGGCTCTGTCGCTATGGGATTAAGTAAACTGGCTTCGCTGCGTTTTGACTGATTGCCAGCTCATTACAGGGTTAATTTCACTCAATTTGCCAAACTGAACAAAAAACCAACAATAGCGCTGGTCGCTTCAGCGCTTTCCCGTTACAATGCGCGGCTTTTTGCGCAGGCCAATTGGGGTTCGCGCTTTTATTTGAGAAATTTAATGTCATTTTCTGCTTTGGGTTTAAACCCTGCTTTAGTTGAGGCCGTACATCAGGCCGGTTATACCCAACCTACTCCTATTCAGCAACAGGCCATTCCTGCTGTATTACAGCGCCGTGATCTGTTGGCAGCCGCTCAAACCGGCACAGGCAAAACTGCCAGCTTTGTGTTACCTATTTTGCAGATTTTATCGGCACAACCTATCCAGAAGCCTCGTCCGGTCAAGGCGCTGATTTTAACGCCAACCCGTGAACTGGCGGCGCAGATTGAAGAACAAATTCAGAAATACGGTAAAGAGTTAAGCCCTAAATTAAAACATCATGTAGTCTTTGGTGGTGTCAGTATTAACCCACAAATGATGGCTCTGCGTGGTGGTGTGGATATTTTAACCGCGACACCTGGCCGTTTACTGGATTTGCTGAGCCAAAACGCTTTAAAGCTGGATCAGGTGCAAATGCTGGTACTGGACGAAGCCGACCGTATGCTCGATATGGGCTTTATCCGTGATTTGAAAAAAATTCTGGCGCTGCTGCCTAAAGTCCGGCAAAACCTGTTGTTCTCCGCCACTTTCAGCGATGAAATTAAATCTCTGACCAAAGGCCTGTTACAAAACCCGCTGATGATCCAGGTCACGCCGGAAAACACCACAGTCGAAAAAATTGAGCAGCAGGTGTATTTGCTGAACAAAGGCCAAAAAACGGCCGCTTTGTGTGAACTGATCACCGAAAACAACTGGCAACAGGTGTTGGTCTTTATGCCGACCAAACACGAAGCCAACCGATTAAGCGAACAGCTGACTTATGCCGGTATTCCATCCGCTGCTTTGCACGGCAATAAAAGTCAGAATGCCCGTACTAAGGCATTGGCCGATTTCAAAGCCAATGAACTGCGGGTACTGGTCGCCACAGACGTGGCAGCCCGTGGTATAGATATTTCGCAGCTGCCTTATGTAGTGAACTTTGCTCTGCCACGTTCACCTGCTGATTACGTGCACCGTATAGGCCGTACTGGTCGTGCTGGTAAATCGGGTTTAGCTGTGTCTTTTGTCGCTCCCGATGAAATTCCGCAACTGAAACTGGTGGAGCGTTTAATAGGTATTAAACTGCCAAGCCAGAGCATGAATCCAAACCCTTTGCCTGAGGCCATGGTGGCTATCGCCAAAGCCCCCCGTCCGCCACGCCCTGTGCGTAAGCCTCAAGGTGAAAACGCAAAACATACGGCCAACAAGCCGGCAGCCCATAGCGGCGCAAAACCAGCTCAGGGCCAAAAGCCTGCACGCCGTTTTGAAGCGCCAAAAACTCCGGGTATTCAGACGCAGGCTGCAGGTCATATGGCCACCCCGGCTGCTGAACACAACAGCGGCAAAGGCCAGCGCCGCCGTTTTAAACCTAAGCCAAAAGCCACGGCTTAACGAGAGTGCTCAAAGCGGATGAAAATTCGTTTAGCCAAATACCTGGCCGACCATGGCCTTTGTTCAAGACGAGCCGCTTCAAGGCTGATTGACGAAGGCCGGGTCCTGGTGAATCACCGCCCCGCCAATCATATCGACCATGTTGATGCGGAAGATTCGATTCAGGTTGATGGCCAGCCTGTTAGTGCCGCGCCTGAAAAACATTATCTGTTGTACCATAAACCTGTCGGCATAGACTGCAACCTCAATCCGGATAAAGCCGACAGTTTGTACCATCTGCTGCAGCAAATCCCGATGCGACTGTTTCCTGTTGGCCGGCTGGATAAAGACTCCTGTGGTTTAGTGCTGCTAACCAATGACGGTGAACTGGCGCAGCGCCTGTTACACCCTGATTTTTATCATGAAAAAACCTATCTGGTGACGGTGGATAAAACCCTGACAGAACAGGCTTTAGCCCAACTGGCGTCCGGTGTCAGCTGGACAGTCGGTCCTCACAGCTATCAATCCCGTCCTTGTCAGGTGACCCAACTAAGCTCCGATCGTTTTGAAATTGTGCTGACTCAGGGCTTAAACCGGCAAATCCGCTACATGTGCCGCGCTCTGGGTTTTAAAGTGCTGCACCTTAAACGTATTCAGTTGGCCCGGTTTAGCCTTGGCGATTTGGCTGAAGGTGGTGTTCAGGTCGTCAGCTTGCCCTCTGACTAAAGCGGGTTATCAAATACAGTTTTGTGTTGTAGAGTAAAGCGCTTTAACACCTTAAAGAAAGGACTCACCATGAAACACTTAGCTACAGGCCTTATGGCTGTTTTTTGCCTTTTGGTCACATCAGTTCAAGCCGCAGAACCCGGCTCCTTGCAAGGCAGTTGGGCTTTACAGTCTGCGGTCTATACCAAAGCAGATGGCACTGTAATTAAGTTGTCTGATCAGGATCTGAAGGCGGTCAAAGTTTTATCTAAAAGCCATTTTAGCTTTGTTACCGTCCATAAAGACGGCAGTTTCAGCAGTGCCTTAACAGGCACTTATCAGCTTCAGGGCGATTCCTATCACGAAACACCGCAAACAGGTTCAGTGGCTTCGATGCTCAATAAAACCTATGAATTTAAAGCCAAAGTGCAAGGTGAGCTCTGGCATCACAGCGGTATGGAAGATGGAATGCACATTGAAGAAGTCTGGAAGAGACTGGATTAATCCAGTCTTACCAAAGCAGAGAACTCAAGCTGCTGCCATTGAGCTTCTTTATGAGTGACCAGGATAAAACCTGCCGGATAATTCTGCAAAAAGCTTTGCAGCATCGCCAGAGCCTGAAAATCCAGATGATTATCCGGCTCATCCAATAGCAAAAAATACGCATAAGGCTGCAACGCCAGGATCAGTAATACCAACTTCATCCGCTCTCCACCGCTGAGTTGTGGTGTTGGCAACATCAGACGTTCAGTACCAAGGCCTATGCCAGACAAAGCAGTTCGGATCTGCGACTCCTGCCGCAACAGAGTCAACGCTCTGATGGCCTCAATAGCACAAGGAAAATCATCCAGTAAAGATAAATGCTGATCCAAATACCAAGGCTGTTGCTTCACGTGCACTACACCATGTTTAGGCTGAATATAACCTGCCAACACTTTTAGTAAGGTCGACTTGCCACTGCCATTGCCTCCAGCGACAACACAACGTTGCTGCAGGTAAAGCTGGAACGACAGAGGTGCTGTTGTGCCATAAGGTAAAACCATGCTGTCACAATAAAGCACTGGACCACTGCAAACTTTTGCTGCAGCAACAGGAGGCAATGTTGGTCTGTCGCGGTAGTCCAGTAATCTTTGCAGCTGTTGACGCTGGAGACTTAACTCCTGTTGCTGAGCCTGCACCTGCAGTTGCAATCGACCACGACTTTGTTCAGCCTGCTGAGCTTTGCTGCCCAGTAAAATCGCCGCCTGATTAACCTGGGTTTTATGCTTTTTGGCTTGCTGATGTTTTTGCTGCTGTTGCTCAAGCAATAGTTGTTGCTGCTGTTGCTGAGCACGTTGTTGTTTCTTTAACTTGTCATTTTGCTGATGCAACTGCTGCTGTTGTCTTTGGCTTTGCTGCAAAAACTGCTGGTAGTTGCCCTGATATTTTTCCAGTCCTAACGGAGACAATTGATAAATACAGTCTACAGTCGACAACAACTCCACATCATGACTTACCAGCAAATACCCAGCTCTGTATTGCTTTAACTGATGATGGAGCCATAAACGTCCTTGTTGATCCAGATGATTGGAGACTTCATCCAGCAGCAAAAACTGACCTGTGGCAAAGGCTTTGGCCAGCCGCAATTTCATCAGTTGGCCACCACTCAGAGCACATAGTGGTAACCCAGGCTCTGTGGGTAAATTTAACTCCTGCAGCCAGTGGAGAAGCTCTGCTTTGGCCAACCAACGCTCGCCAATACAATCAAAATCGGCCTGATCCACACTACCAGCCTCTACGCGATCTAATGCGTCAAACAAAGCCTCTAACCCCAGATAGCGGCAGATACTTTGGTTCAGAGCCGTTTCATGTTGTGATAAATAATAAAATGGCCGCAACCAAAGTAGTTCCCCCCTGTACGCCAAAGCGGGTTCCAAACCTGCTAAACAACGTAGAAATAAGGATTTACCACAACCATTTAAGCCCACCAAAGCCTGAGCTTTGTCCTGAAGTTGCAGATCAATAGCCGGGTGTAATAGCTCAAGACCAGGATGGGTCCAGTGAAACTGTCGACATAACAATACAGTAGATAATTCAGACATACAGACTCCTGAAATACAGGAATACTGTGTTCACAGACAATAAAACAAAATGATAAGCACCTGTTAAACAACAGCATTCCTGATGATTTGTAAAATAACGACTACAAATTTTCGGGAATTTAGTTGTTCATGTCGGCGGTACTCAGAGTGGCAATGGATTTATGTTAACAAGCAAAACAACGCTGTGACAACTTATTTTATAGCGCTACGTTTTAACCAAAGGCTGAGCAACAAAGTCAGTGTAAACATCAGCAAAGAGCCCAGCACTACCCCATTCCAGCCCCACTGCTGCCAGAAGGGCGACAAATACAAACCACCTGAACTGGCACCTAAATAATAAAACACCAGATACAAAGCGCTGGCACTGGCTTTGGCTTTCACCGCCTGTT
>CBIMJC010000233.1:0-6493 GCA_966244125.1 uncultured Rheinheimera sp. | reverse complement strand
ACCAGCTGCAGTAACAATGCTTGTTACTGCTGAACCAGTGATATAAGCATCTTTATTGAAAGTGATAGTGATCAAATCACCTACAGCGTACTCTGCGCCTAATGTAATTGCTACTACGTTTGAAGCTGCAGCACTTTGAACATAATTAGCGGCTGTAGCAGGTGTTGCACCTGTGCTACGAGCTACTTTAAGCCATTCAGCAGTAACAGACTGGTTTAACCCAGCAACAGTTGCAGCGTTCGCACCGAAAGCAGAGCCTACAAGTGCAAGAGCTACTAAAGATTTTTTAAAAGTCGTATTCATTAGAACATTCTCCAATTTCATGAAATTGAAACAAGTCGGCATCTTGCCTTCGTTTCTTGTTTTAGTAAGAAGCTGGGTCGACCCAATTTCTTACTAGCATTCTATTCTCGCAGTTTTGTTTGTCAACGCAAAAATTCAGTAAATTTTTCTTAAAGTTAGCACAAACGCTCAAATTTTAGTCTTGGAGTTTAATATGTTGCAAGCCGGAATCCAATTTTTGTTTAATCCCTTGCCATTGCTCCGGCTGATCGATCACTTTAGGGGTTATCAATATAATCAGCTCAGTTTTCTTTTTTTCATCCGACTTGCCACGAAACAAGAAGCCAATCAGAGGTAAATCTCCCAAAAGTGGTACCTTAGTATTAGTGTTAGTGACGTCTTCTGACATCAATCCGCCCAGCATAATGGTTTGGCCACTTTGAGCCAGGACTTCAGTTTTTATACTGCGCTCAAAAAAAGCCGGGCTATCTGCGACTGTGCTCGCTTCTACTGTGTTAGAGATATTTTGCTCTATTTGAAGTATCACCATACCCTGCGCATTTATGGTTGGCGTTACAGATAAATCAACACCTGTTTTTCTGTAATTCACACTAGTGCTTGTTGTGTCTGTCCCTACATTAGTTGTGGTCGATCCAACAGTAGGCAAATCATTACCTACATTAATACTGGCATTTACACCATCCCGTACCACCAGACTTGGGCTTGATAATACATTCACTACTGTATTGCTTTGTTTTAATCTGGTAATTACCTTATCAGCACCATCTATAAAAGACAGACTAAAGCCACCAGCAGTGCTAGAACCTGCAAGCCCTGTTGTGCCATAACTTAAGTTGCCATTTTTAAAAGCAAATTCAACGCCCATATCCAGATTATCTGTGAGAGTCACCTCCGCTATGGTAGCTTCAAGCAAAATTTGTTTTGGCATCACATCCAGCCGTTTAATCATAGGCAGCAAGGTTTGATACTTAATACCTGTGGTGTAGAAGATAATAGTGTTAGAGCGATCATCTACCGTCATAGTTAGTTCTTCAGTCTGCACAGAGATGGCACCAGCTTTTCTACCCGTTCCCGTTTTGACACTGGATACATCAGTTGTCTCAGATGAGGATTGCTGATTATTAGCATTGCTCCCAAGAGCACTTGCCGTATCACGACTGCTATTTCCTAACAACCCTCCTGACGATTGCCCCAACAATCCGGCGATAGACTGCCCCAAGTCTGCCGCTCTGGCATAACGCGGATGAAAGATGTAATAACGCTTTTCTGAGCCTTCACTGGGCTTATCCAACTGGCTTGCCCAAAAACCCGCCCGCTCGACATAAAATTCGTCACTGCCAAATAAAGCTACAGCGCCAATTTGCTCTAGTGGCACCAAAACCAGATTATTTTGCGTTGCCTTGCCATTATCACTGCCTATGCCTTCGGCCAATAACAAGTCCTGAGCTCTATTAATGAACATTTCCGGGCTGATATAAGTCAATCGCAAAATGCTGACAAACTTACCTCTGCTTGCTGGTACATCCATTAGATCAATTAAATCTAAAGCCCGGAAAACTTCAGTTCGCTCACCTTTTAAAAACAACACGTTTTTTTGAAAATCAGGTGTCACAGCTAAACTGGTGAGTTCTATCAGCGTGCGTTCAAGACTGACATTCATGCCATAACGCAAAGGCACCATCTGCAATATAGAACCTGCAGACTGAGGCACCGAACTTTTACTGCGCCCAACACCTATAGACACATCGCCTTTTCCTGCTCCGTCTTTAGGGTGGACAAAAAACACGTTCTCATTTTTTGAAACAGCAATATTTTTACCGTCCAGAATTTTGCTGGCTAACAAAAATAACTCTCTGCTACTAATTTTATCTTTTAAGTTTAAAGTAACAGTTTCTTCAATTGCAGGAATACCTTCAGCAACCACATAGCTGACACCCAGCAATTCACCAAACACAGTATGAATAAATTCTCGGGCAGGCATATTTTCCGCAGCCAGACTTAAACTGTCAGAGGCCGAAAATTGTAAAGCGTTCGTTTGCTGAGTAGCGGCGGCATTACTTCTGCCTAACAAACTTGGCAGTCGTTGTAAATTCCCAGCACTTTGGCTGCTTTTCTGCTCAAGTTCAGCATCAGGCTCATCTGATTCCACAAGCTGATATTGTTCTCCTGAAGCAATGCGTGAAGACTGCACCTCATAGCTTTGATCTGTGGTTGAGCAACTGCTCAACAACACTGATGCCATTAAAATAAACGAGACTTTTGGTGAGGTCTTCATAACTAATTCCCACTATCCTGATGTTTAGACTGTTTTTCTTTAGTTCCTGGCGTAAATAATCGCAGAACCCGCGTTTGATCTTTAAATTGCAATGTTGCAGTAGTGGATGTCAGCTCACCCAAAGTAACATCTTTATGCTGTTCACCACGTTTTAGCCGAACCAGCTCAGCCGGGGATGTTGGTGAAGCTTTTAGCCAAAAGAGAGCAACAGGTTGTTTTTGCTGATAAATCGCCATTAACGCCATTGACTGTCCTGCTAAGTGCCAGCTATCAAAGCGCTCATTGATCGCCTCTGCTTCACGCGCAGCTCTGGCATCTTCATCAGATACAACAGAAGCAGCGTTTAACAAACTGATATCTTTTAACAAAAGCTCCGGATTATAGGTTTGGGCTTTTTGGTAAAGCTCCACTTGTGGCAATTGCTGATCTCTGAGGTCTGTATCACCCGGAACATAAAAACTGAAAAAAAAGTGAGTGAAGCCCATGATGGTGAAGGCTATCGCAGATTTTTGCCAGAACAATACTTTCATTCCCCGCTTTCCACCCTGTAGTCAACTTCAATCAGCACTGCCATCTCTACTGTTTGGCCTGGCTGTAATGGTCCTTGCCATGAAGCTTTCAAATCGCTGAATGTTACATTTTTCATCTGTTGCTCTATAGCTACATGACTACGCGCAATATCAGCAACAGAACCTTTTAATCGCATAGAAACACGACCACGACTGGCAGAAAACGCATTTAGCTCTGAATCTGATAACCACTCAAACAACACCAGTTGCACCTGATAAGATTCAAGCATCATTTGCAGTTGTTGCTGAAACTCGATTCGATATGCTGCTGCATCTTTAGTCAATGCGATAGTTTGCAGTAGCTGCTGAGTTTGCTTTTTTAAAGCCTTTTCATTCGCTTCAACTTCAGATCGGACTTGTAATAAAGCCTCTGACTTGTTGAGTTTTTTCGTCAGTGTTTGCAACTCTTGTTGCTGCTCATCGAGATAAACCAGCCAGGGTTGGATCACAAACTTGATCGCCAGAAGCAGGCCAAGCAACCCAAGCAGTATACTCTTTTTCGTATTATCCATTTGTCGTCTTTTCCTGATCGTTCAGGCCAATTGCAATAACAAATACTTCTACACCATTTTCATTCCTGACTGGTGCACTAAATTCCGCGGTTTTTACATATGGAGAATTTAATACCACAGACAAAACCTCCGTTGCCCTTGTTGCACTGCCACGGATAGTTAACTTTTTATTTTCATAGTTAAGAGCAAAAACATTCACCTTTGTTGCAACAAGAGATTGTGCCAGTGACCAAATTTGAGCGGTAGAGCCATCGCCACTCCTGAGCGCAGTTAAACTGGAGTAAGATTGAGCGAGCTGCTGCTGAAGGCTTTGGCTATCGAGCAACTGATTCACTCCAGGCCCCAACTCAGCGATTGCCGCCTGTCGGAGCTCAATACTAACTTTCATGTACAGCGTAACCAGGCTCAGATACAGGGCTAAGGAGCCCCCAATAAAACCTGCCAGAGAGCGCCACTTGATATCGGAAGAAAAATTTTTTCCTAATGTCCAGCACCCCCAGCTTCGCCCTTTTAAAATACTGGTCCGTAATCCATGTAACAGCGCCTGAATGTATTCTTGCCCTGCAAGCTGCATCACAGGCAAAGATTCAGGCAGACCGTTATTGAGAATGAACATACTTGCATTCAAACAAAGCGGACCATGCCGCTGACTGACAGATAATCCCTTCGAGCTATGCAGATAAAACTGCTGTCTGGCACAGTCAATCACTAGTTCACTTTGTGCAAAAGAAGTAGCTAGTAACAAGGTTTCAGGAAAAAACACCCAGGCTTCTGCGGATGCAATGACGGCGGGAGACAGCACAAAGCTACAGACTTTGGTCTGATTGGGTTCTGAAGTATCAAACTGGTGAAGAACATAAGGATGCTCTGCATATTCCTCTGACAAAACAGCTTTGAGTTCACTCTTGTCGGTCAGAGGATAAGTTTTGACGAATTCAAGGTAATGTTTTCTGGCAAGGATAACTACCCTGGCAGAATAAGGTCGGGGCCGACCATCCAACACAGCCCAATCTGATTGATCTGCGGTTAACATCAAAGGCTGGTCTAACCAATACACTACGGATAGACGGGTCCACTTTTGCAGCAGATCAGACATCATTTTTTTTATCAGGGATTGCATTATCTGGGGATTTCCATCTCAGTGTCGCGCATTCTGTATTCTAAAAGCTCAAAAGGAGCTGGCCGACTGGGATCTATGCTCATAATGAAAGAGCGCGTAAGCTTAACATCGGCATTTTCAACTGTGAAGGTAATTTGTAATACCCGACCAAAACGTAACACATTGTTTTCATCTGAAACATCCTCTCCTAAAGCAGCAAGGACACCATCATTCAATCCACCTTCCTTCCGACTTAGCAGAATCTGCGCAAGTTTTGTACCTGAAAATCTTGCAGCAATCAAAGGTTCAGGCATGTTCATCAGATTTTCCCCTTGCCTGAATACTGTTAAATATGGCTTGAGAGTCTGGTACAACTCTGGAGTCATGGATTTAAGATAGCGGGCTTCATCCAAAGTTTGCAGGCCATAATTTCTAACCCGTACAGCGCTGTAATCCGATTGCTCAGCACCGTCTAAGGAGGGTATATCATCAGCATCACGCCAGTCTTTCAGTTCAGCAGCAAGACGCCTCCCTATTTGCGCATCGCCTAACAATGACAAGGTAAAATCTGAGAAGGCGGAGCTATTGGGGGAATTTACCGATAACAATCCGGCTTGATCCTGTACCTTAATTGAGGCGCCTGCAAAACTAAACCAGCCCCCATGGAAGTTAAATCCATCAATACCAGCTCCCGGAGTGACGAGTTCAGACCATTCTCTGGTACTTAATAAAAATAACAATTCAGCTTCTACACTTTGCAGCTTCAACTGCAACTCTGAATGCGCTTTTACGCCCTCAGCAGTTTTAAGCTGCGAGCGAGCCTGGTGCTGCGCTGATAACAACATGATCATCAACAAAGCACTGAGTAAAAGCACCTGGACCAGGGCCATGCCACGCGAATTCAAAACACAACCTCGGGAATGACTTCTCCCAACTGACTGCGCTGTGGCACAGCAATCAGAAGCTCGAAATTTTCGAGTTTGATCAATACTCGTCCGGGATGTATCTGGGCTGTTAACGCATCAAATTCCGAGTACCACTGAGGAGCAGCCTCGTCAGCCTGAGTTTCACTCACAGAATCAAACAACGCTTGCTTGCTCTTCCAGCTCCAATAAGAAAAATCTATGCTTTGCAGCTCTGACATTATCACCAGCCGGTGCTGAAAAGGCAGGATTTGGTCCGGGTCAACCAATACAATATTTTGTAACGAAGCCTCTTCATACACCAATTGATACTGGCCGTTTTGTGTAGGCTCCTTAAATAGCCGAATTACAGCCGGTGCCTGTGGGTTAAATATTGCTGTCATTGTGACGGCGGTAAATCCTTGCTCCCTGCCTAAGAAATAAAAAGATTGCTTATCCTCAAAACGCACCATGTATGGGATAACGCCATGTAAAGCGCTATTGAGCAAATCAATGGACTTATATTGCTCAAAAGATTGGTTAAATGTTGATAAGTCCCTTTGCCAACTTTGATTGTACAATCTGTACCCGTAGAAACCTAAGGTAAAAATCATCATCATAATGGTTAGAGAAATAAGCAGTTCTATTAATGTAAATCCACCCAAGCCGCTGCGCATTGTCCTCATAACGCAGATCCCCATGCAAATTCACGATAGGAGATTGTTTCAGATTTTCCGCCGTATTCCAATCTCAGCTGCACTTCGTACAAACGGTAGCGAGGTTGATGTTCAGTTTGCTGGCCTAATTCAACGTCATAGCTTGGCGGAGCAGCT
>CBIMJC010000232.1:0-6501 GCA_966244125.1 uncultured Rheinheimera sp. | reverse complement strand
GGTAGTAAAACAAGCGAACACTTATGTGCAGGTCAAAGTGTTGATCCAGGAGCAGCGTCTGGACGTCGATGAAGCCAATAAGGCATTAAATGATGCGGGTGTGCACAATGAAATGCGTAAAATGTTGTCCGCACTGGACCTGAAAAAGCTGTCTTTTGAATAATTAAAAAAAAATTAGTCAATAAACATGCAGTTTTTTTCCGCGGCCTTGCCGGGACCTCAGCATTAAGGGCAGATCAACGGGGTTATTTGTTGCCCGATGTTTTTCTGCTCTGTTTCCTCAGTTGAGCGAATAACTAGTTATTCACATCCTATGCAAAACTATCTGGAAGCCTTGTTTTTCAAGGCTTCTCAAGGTTTTGACAACAAGACTTTTCATTTTTTATCTGTAATAATGCGGTGAAACATCTTTTTCCGTCCGCTGTTTTTTTGCTGAAAAAACCAGCCAGAACAAAGTGCGGACTTTTATTGCAGCAGAGGTAAAAAATGCCAGAACAGATCCAGGTCACCCGCGCACTTTTTGATGAAGTGATGGTTCCAAATTATGCACCGGCTCCAATCATACCTGTCCGTGGCCAGGGCTCTCGTGTCTGGGATCAGGCGGGTCGGGAATATGTTGATTTCGCGGGTGGTATAGCGGTGAATGCTTTAGGCCATTGCCATCCGGCTTTAGTGGCTGCGTTAAAAGAACAGGCCGATAAGTTATGGCATTTAAGCAATGTGATGACCAACGAGCCTGCTTTACGTCTGGCGCAAAAGTTAGTCGACAGTACCTTTGCCGAAAAAGTTTATTTTGCCAACTCAGGCGCAGAAGCCAACGAAGCGGCGTTAAAGCTGGCACGTCGTTGGGCTTTGGATAAGTTTGGTGCGCAAAAACAACAAATTATCTCTTTTGGTAAAAGTTTCCATGGCCGCACCTTTTTCACTGTGACAGTAGGCGGACAGGCAGCCTATTCAGACGGTTTTGGTCCTAAACCAGGTGGCATAGATCACGCTGAATACAACAACCTCGACAGTTTAAAAGCGCTGATGTCGGACAACACCTGTGCCGTGATTTTAGAACCAGTGCAAGGTGAAGGCGGTATTATTCCGGGTGATGTTGCATTCCTGCAGGGCGTGCGCGACTTATGTAACCAGTTTAATGCGCTGATGATTTACGATGAAGTGCAATCCGGTGTAGGCCGTACCGGTAAACTCTATGCTTATATGCACAGCAATGTGGTGCCTGACATTCTGACGACCGCCAAATCCTTAGGCGGTGGTTTCCCAGTGGGGGCCATGTTAACTACTACAGCTATTGCCAGCCATTTAAAAGTGGGTACTCATGGCAGCACCTATGGCGGCAACCCGCTGGCTTGTGCTGTTGCAGAAGCTGCTTTGGATACCATCAATCAGCCTGAAGTGCTCAATGGTGTGCTGGAGCGGGAAAAGCTGTTCCGCCGTGAACTGGCAGCTATTAACGAAAAACACAATGTGTTCAGCACAGTACGGGGTCAGGGCATGTTGCTTGGTGCTGTACTCAATGATGAGTTTAAAGGCCGCTCACGCGACTTTTTCCTGGCTTGTGCCGATCAGGGTTTATTTGCTTTGGTGGCTGGCCCGGATGTGATTCGTTTTGCCCCTTCATTAGTGATCCCTGAAGCAGACATTGTCGAAGGTTTTAAACGTTTCGAAAAAGCAGTAGCACAAGTGAAACAAGGCTGAACTTCATCCTTTATTCTTGTCTGACTACTAACACAATAAAGCAAAAAATGAAGCGCCCGCTACGATCGGGCGCTCTGAAGCAAAATAACTGGAGTAAGCGACTATGATGGTCATTCGCCCAATCCGAGCCGAAGATTATCCGGAACTGTACGACATTGCTGTCGAGTCAGGTCATGGCTTTACTTCGTTGCCCGTCAATGATGAGTTGTTACAACGCAAGATCAGCCGATCCGAAGCCTCCTTTGCCAAAAAGGTGGTGAAGCCCGGCGATGAAGGTTATTTGTTTGTACTGGAAGACTCCGAAACCGGTGCCGTAGTAGGCACCAGTGCTATTGAAGCTGCGGTAGGGCTGGAAGATGCATTTTATCATTACCATTTAGGTAAAGTAGTGCATACCTCCCGTGCTTTAGGAGTGTACAACCCGGTCGATATTCTGACTTTGTGTAATGACTACACCGGAGTCTCAGAGCTCTGCACTTTGTTTTTACGCGAATCCTGCCGCAAACAAAACAATGGCCGTTTGTTGTCGAAGTTTCGTTTTTTATTTATCGCTGAATTCCGCTCCCGTTTTGCCGACAGAGTCATCGCAGAAATGCGTGGTGTGTCGGATGAGGACGGCCATTCGCCTTTTTGGAAATGGCTGCAGGACAGCTTCTTTTCGGTCGATTTCCCCACTGCGGACTACCTGACCGGCATAGGTCAGAAGGTGTTTATTGCTGAACTGATGCCGAAGTACCCGATTTACGTCAGCTTGCTGAGTAAAGAAGCTCAGGCCGTCATAGGCAAGGTACATGAAAAAACCCGCCCGGCTTTGGCTTTGTTGCAATCTGAAGGCTTTTCCAATACAGGTTACGTCGACATTTTTGACGCCGGCCCCACTGTAGAAGCCAAAGTGGAGCATATCCGCAGTGTGCGCAGTAGCCGCAAGTTACAGGTGCAGATAGGTGCAGTTAACGGAGGTCAATCCTATATGGTGTCCAATACTAAACTGCAGGATTTCCGGGCCACCTGGCTTTATCTGCAATTGGAAGAAGACAGTGACCTGGTGACCATACCTGCGGAGTATGCAAAGTTGCTGCAGGTGGAGAATGGTGATTGGGTGCGTTTGGCGCGGATTTAATTTTAAGCGGACGGGTAACATGACAACACAAGCAGTACAATTTATTAATGGTCAGTGGCTTCAGGGCGCTGGCCCGCTATTTAGCTCATTAAATCCGGCGAAACAGCAGGTGATTTGGCAAGGGCAGAGTGCTGATGCTGCTCAGGTGAATAGTGCTATTGAAGCTGCCAGAGCGGCTTTTGAGCACTGGAGTGAATTAAGTTTCGATGCTCGTTTACAGATAGCCCGTGCTTTTGCTGCACAGCTGACAGAACACAAAGAGCAGCTGGCTTTATGTATAGCCGAAGAAACGGGTAAACCGCTGTGGGAAACCCGCACCGAAGTCGCGGCTATGATTGGTAAAATCGACATTTCTGAGCGTGCTTATCAGGAAAGAACAGGGGTAAAAGAAAACCCTATGCCACAAGGCAAAGCCTGGATCCGTCATAAACCCCATGGTGTAGTAGCTGTTTTTGGTCCTTATAACTTCCCCGGCCATTTACCCAATGGTCATATAGTGCCTGCGTTATTAGCTGGCAACACGGTGGTATTTAAACCCAGTGAGCTGACACCCAAAGTGGCAGAGCTGACAGTGCAGTTATGGCAAAAAGCCGGTTTACCTGCCGGAGTGCTGAATTTACTGCAGGGTGAAGTCAGCACAGGCAAGGCTATTGCCAGTCATCCGGGCATTGATGGTTTGTTTTTTACCGGCAGCTCAGGCACTGGTCATTATTTACATCAGCAGTTTGCCGGTCAGCCGCATAAAATTCTGGCGCTGGAAATGGGCGGTAATAACCCTCTTATCGTGCAGAATGTCAAAGACACAGACGCGGCAGTGCATGACATTATCCAGTCTGCTTTTATCTCAGCAGGACAGCGTTGTACCTGTGCGCGACGTTTGTATTTACCTGTTGGGGCTGAAGGCGATGCGATACTGAGCCGTTTACTTGACGTGACTAAGGCGCTGAAAGTTGGTTTATACGATGACGCTGACCAACCCTTTATGGGCACTTTGATTTCTGAAAAAGCCGCTTTAGGCATGCTCAAAGCGCAGCAGGATTTAATAGAACGTGGCGCTCAGGTTTTGTTGGCTATGCAGCAGCAGCCGCAAAGCCCGGCTATGTTAAGCCCTGGTATTTTAGAATGCAGCGCAGTCACTGAGATGCCGGATGAAGAGCATTTTGGTCCACTATTAAAAGTATTCCGTTTTGCTGATTTTAATCAGGCGATTAAAGCGGCCAATACCACCAGTTTTGGTTTGTCGGCTGGTTTGTTATCCGATGATGAAGAGCTGTATCAGCTGTTTTTCCGCAAAATCCGCGCTGGTATAGTCAACTGGAACCGGCCTATTACCGGGGCCAGTTCAGCAGCGCCTTTTGGTGGTATAGGAGGCAGTGGTAACCACAGAGCCAGTGCTTATTACGCGGCGGATTATTGTGCTTATCCTGTTGCGTCAGTGGAGCTGGAGCAATTACAGCTTCCTGCGCAATTGTCTCCGGGTTTACGCTTCTGAGTCAGATCAAGGCATTTTTTCAGTTTTATTTTAATCGGGGTTATGCCCCGATTTGTTTTATCAAACAAAATTTGCTTAAATGACACTCACTTAACTACAACTTGTCTGGGCTTTTGTGCCATGCTCAGATAAAGTCCAGTATCCAGTGTTGTGCACTATAGGTGTCCTTTTTGTATGGTAACTGATAAACCCGGCTATGAGCATCTGATCCAGTTTTTGACTGAGAATTTGTCGTTGTTTGAGCAACGTGGTCCAGTTGTCTCTGGTGCTAAAACTCTGGGTGAAGTGCTGGAAGAGTCTATCGCAGAACAAATTATTCAGCTCTGTACTCAACATACAGAGCTGGAAATGAACCATCGTAGCCTGATAGTGCGTGAAGTGGATGGCATATTGTATGACTTCCAGGAAGTGTTAGCCTCAGTGCTGGAACAACCTGCCACAGCTCAACAAACTGAGCTGATTCAGGAAATATCCTTGTTGATCAAAAATCTGTTTGATACCGCTATTGCGGCTTTGATGGATTAATCTTAACTATTCCCGTCGTCCTTGAAGCTGCAGCTTTGTTGACTGCGCCATTTCGCTCCAGTCACATAGGTTAACTATGCTTCTGGGGTCTCACTGGCTTGTCGCCTCCCTGCAACTCCAGGTTACTTGGGTATAGCCTCCTTGGGCTGTTTTCCGTAAAATAGCCACTCTTTAATACGGACAACAGGATCTCCTATGCAAGCCAGCGTAAAATGGGCCGGTGACCAAACTTTTATCGGTCGTTCTGACAGTGGTCATAATGTGGTATTTGATGCTCATAAAGAAGGCAGCGCAGCACCAAGCCCGATGGAAATGGTATTGATGGCGGCGGGCGCCTGTTCGTCTGTTGATGTGGTCAGTATTTTGCAAAAGGCCAGACAGCAAGTCACAGATTGTGAAGTGATTTTAACTGGTGAACGCGTAGAAACTATTCCCCGTGTCTTCAGCAAAATTCATCTGCATTTTGTCGTGACAGGTTTTGATGTCAGCGAAAAACATGTGGAAAAAGCGGTAAATCTGTCGGCTGAGAAATATTGCTCAGTTTCTATTATGTTGTCACAAAGTGTTGAAGTGACGCATTCTTTTAGTGTGAAACAATCCGAAGTGCAGCCTGTAGCTGAATAACGATTGCATTGGTGCTGTAGTGCTAGACCGGACTATAGCACCGACTAGTGAGGTGATGAAAACGTGGTAAAACCTTTTGAAAAACTAAGACTGCATGGGTTTAATAACCTGACCAAAAGCCTGAGTTTCAGCATTTACGATATTTGTTATGCCCAGACTGAGCAGCACCGTCAGGAATATATTTCCTATATAGACGAGCAATACAATGCGGACCGTCTGACCGATATCCTCAGCGAAGTGGTGGATATTATAGGCGCGAACATTTTAAATATTGCCCGGCAGGATTACGACCCACAAGGTGCCAGCGTGACCATTCTGGTCTGTGAGGAACCCATAGAGGGCTCACCGGACAACTCTGAAAATCCGGGCCCTCTGCCTGATTCAGTGGTGGCTCACTTAGATAAAAGTCATATCTGTGTACATACCTATCCTGAGGTGCATCCGCATGACGGTATTTGCACTTTCCGCGCTGATATTGAAGTCTCGACCTGCGGTTTGATTTCGCCACTGAAGGCATTGAACTTCCTGATCCACAGCTTTGAGTCAGACATAGTGACTATAGATTACCGGGTGCGTGGTTTTACCCGCGACGTCAATGGTGTGAAACACTACATAGACCATCCTATTCATTCGATTCAGAATTTTATGGATGAGCAGACCAAAAATGCGTTCCAGATGGTCGATGTGAATGTGTATCAGGAAAACCTGTTCCATACCAAAATGATGCTCAAAGAATACGATTTGAACAACTATTTGTTTGGCACCGGGGTGGATGAGCTGGATGATGCTGCACGTAAAGTCATCAACAAAAAAGTGAAACGCGAAATGCGGGAAATCTTTTACGGCCGCAATTTACCGGAAATGGAATAACCCTGGTCAGAGCCTTGGCTCTGACCCGCATATAGTCTTTATAGTTGAAGCCTGGTCAGCACTTATAACAGGGTCAGAGTTAAAACTCTGACCCTCGTTTCTACTCAAGCCAGTTAATCTGCCCCCTGGCTTGGCGCCTTTTAATAATCAGCTGCTCAACCAGTGG
>CBIMJC010000231.1:0-6543 GCA_966244125.1 uncultured Rheinheimera sp. | reverse complement strand
CGAAATAAAACGCCAGTTGATCAGACACTGGCAAAACCACAGTAAAAACAAACCTGTGTCTAAACTTTTCAGTCAGTTGTCTTCTTTATTGCAGCCATTAAATCCGGATATAGACCAGCTGGCAGCCGCTTTGCAGCAACAAAGTTACGCTGATTTTTTGCAGTTTCATCAGAAGTTAATGCAACACGTCTATCTGGACGCCTTTATGATAGGTAACTGGCGCCCGGCTGATGCCACGGAGTTAAGTCAGGCACTTCAGCTTTGGTTGTCAGGGCAGAAGCAAGGCGAGGCTTTACCCCGCCAACGCTACAATACTCAGGGTATAGGCCCGGTTTGGGTTCAGGTCGATGTAGAACACAGTGATCAGGCGCTGGTGATTTATCTGCCGTCCAGGCAAAAGCGCCCCGCGGATATGGCGCTTTTTATGCTGGCGAATCATTTACTCTCACCAGAGTATTTTCATGTGCTGCGCACAGAACAACAATTAGGGTATTTAGTCGGAACAGGTTATGTGCCAATGAACCTGTTGCCCGGCATCGCCTTTTATATCCAAAGCCCCAGCGCCTCTTGCGCCGGCTTGTATCAGGCCACTTTGGCTTTTTATAAAAACTTCCTGTCAGAATTGGAAAAGCTGGACGATCAGGAGTTTATCCAGATGAAACAGGGGCTGGCTACCCAGATTAAAGAACGTGACAGCAGCCTGGGCGCCAGAGCCAAACGCTTGTGGCTGGCGATTGGACAAGGTGATCATCAGTTTGATCTGAATGAGCAGATAGAAAAGGCGCTGCAGCAACTGAGCCTTGCTGATTTTATCGCGTTTTTTTATCAGCTGTTGGCACCAGACTACGATGCTATTTTCCTCGCAACCGGAGACAAACCGGATCACAGCCATTTAACTGAGCAAAACCCGTTCAATTTGTTAGAGAAATTACCTTTATTATCGGAATGGCTTTGACAGGCCGGACAACATTGGTTACCGTGAATTGACATTCATTAAAAAAGTCTGACTGTGCGCCTGACACCTGTATTATCTCTGCCATATGCTGTTGTACTGGCTGTGCCTTTGCCTGCGTTTAGCCTGGGCTGGGAGCAGTTGCAACCCTATATGCTGACTGTGATCTCTGCCCTTTCGATAGTAGCCCTGACTTTGGCACATCTGAGCATAGTGCGGATGCGGCGTTATCAGTCCAAACTGGAACAAAGTGAAGAGCGTCTGCGGCTGTCGTTATGGGGCAGTGGTGATGAGTTGTGGGACTGGGACATGCAGGCCGGCCAGCTCTATCGCTCCAGTTCCTGGCATCAGCCGCTGGAAAAACCGGGTGACAGTCAGCAGTTTCCCCCCAATCGTTCTGAAATTCATCCGCAGGATCTGGACAGAGTCACCAGCGCGTTGCAACAACATATGCATGGCATGACGCCTATTTTCGAAGCCAGTTACCGCATTAAAGCAGCGAACGGCCAATGGGTTTGGGTGCTGGATCGTGGCAAAGTGGTGCAGCTGAACGAACAAGGTCAGGCCATTCGTATGACCGGCACCTTAAAAAACATTCAGCAACTCAAAGAAACCGAAGAGCGCTTAAGCTTGTTTGCCCGTTGTCTGGATAATATCTCAGATGCCGTAATGGTTTGTGATACTAATTTTGCGCTCCTTGAAGTGAACCCCGCTTTTGTCAGCATGACGGGCAAAAGCCGCGAATCTGTGTTGCATAACGTTTTTGAACTTTGCCTCTACCCTGCCCGCTTTTTACATGAAATCCGCCAGGCTTTGTTAGAACAGGGTTATTGGGCCGGCGAAATTGAAGACAAAAGGCACAACGGTGAGCTGTATCAGGCCGAACTGAGTTTTGACGTCATTAAAGATGAACAAGGGCAAGTACAGCAATTTGTGGGTGTGGTTTCTGATATCAGCGAACGGAAAAAACGTGAAGCCGAATTAAACCGCCTGGCCGACACAGATACCTTAACAGGCCTGCCCAACCGTGCCCGTTTTTCCAGTCATTTAAGCCAGCTGGTGCGCGAGCAGATTGAACATGCGCTCCTGGTCTTTGATTTAGACAACTTTAAAAAAATTAACGACTCACTGGGTCACGAACTTGGCGATACCTTGCTCTGTAAGTTGTCTGAACGTTTAAGCCACTTCACCCGTTTTAAAGCTAAACTCTACCGTTTAGGTGGCGATGAATTTGCTGTGGTGCTGGAAAATACCAATGATATTCACAGCATCACCAGTCTGGCCAAAGACCTGCTGAAACAAATTAACCTGCCATTTTTTATTGAACAACATGAACTGGCCATCACCAGCAGTATTGGCATAGTGTTGTATCCGGAAGATGGTCACGATCCTCAGGCACTGCTGCGTAACGCCGATACGGCTATGTATCATGCCAAACACGAAGGTGCCAATCGTTACCTGTTTTTTAATGACTCGATGAATAAGCTGGCGGTGAAACGCTTGCAGGTGGAGAACCTGATCCGGCACGGCTTAAAAGAAGACTATTTCACTGTGTTTTACCAGCCAAAGATGGACATAGTCACAGGTCAACTGGTGGGGATGGAAGCTTTGGTGCGTTTTATTACGCCGAAAAAAGGCTTAATCAGCCCTGCTTCTTTTATCCCTGTGGCGGAAGAAACAGGGCAAATTCTGGAAATTGGTGAAGTGGTTTTGCAAAAAACCTGCGAAGACGTCAAACGCTGGATAGATATGGGCCTGTTTCATGGCCGTGTTGCGGTGAACTTATCTGCCAAGCAGTTTATGCTGCCGTTTTTGTGTGAGCAGATAGACGATATTCTGCAGCGCTCTGAGCTGCCCTCTTATCATCTGGAGCTGGAAATCACCGAAGGCACTGTGATGCAATCGCCTACGCTGGCGATAGATACCATGAAAAAACTGCGGGCCCGGGGTATTCACCTGGCGATGGATGACTTTGGCACAGGCTACTCCTCTTTAGCTTATTTAAAGCAGTTTCCGCTGAATACACTAAAAATAGATAAAGCTTTTGTCGACGATATGAACACGGCCCGTGGCCGCAATATGGTCGACACTATAGTCACCATAGCGCACAACCTGAACCTGACTGTGGTCGCCGAAGGGGTGGAGCATGCGGAGCAGTTACAACAGCTGAAACAGCTGCGCTGTGAGATTATTCAGGGCTATTTCTACAGTAAGCCTTTATCAGCCCATGATTTTGGTTTGTTCTTAAAACAACAGAAACAACAAAAACCAAAACTGACAGCTGTACCGGGTTAAAAGCAAAGGGGTCAGGTCTTGGATCTTGAATTTAGAATTCAAGATCCAAGACCTGACCCCTTTAAACCCCAATCTTAATCTGCGTCGTTATCTACGAAGGAGAAGTCTTCCCCACCATCTGCAATACGCTTCTTACCGAACACGGTATGGAACTTGCGTTTTTCCTGCAAACGTTGTTTGTACTTCAACCAGACTTTTTCATACTGACTGACAGCTTCCTGTTCACCTTTGCAAACAGCAATAAAACGTTGTTCTTCTTCATTGACTGGCTGGCGTGAGCCTGCTTCCAGTTCCTGCATGGCGTTGCCATGTTTTTCCAGCAGATTACCCTCTGCCAGAGTAAAGCGCCCGGACCTGGTGAATCCCTTAGGGAAATTCTGGTCATCGAAAAAGCGACGGTTAGCGACAAAACTTTGCTGCATCACTTTTTTCCTCTACTTATGTTGTATCTACAGCTATCCGAATCAAACTGTGCGCAGTATGGTAAACAAAATCAGACTCGTCAAACAAAAATTTTGCTTTGTCAAAAGAAATGATTTCCAGCTGCAATGGAAGCCGTATTTTGCTCAGAAAATAATCGCAACTGGTTGACGGATAACCCTTTTAGTTCGTCTGAATTGCAAATTTTGATACGTGAAGGATAAAGGGCAGGATCAGTATTAAAAGAAATTTGAGAAGCGGCCAAAAGCACGGCGTAAGGTCAGTCTCTTATGATTATGAAACAAAGGAAGCACTAAAGGTCCTAAACATAAAGCTGCCAAAGCCCAGCGTTTCGCCGCCATACCAGTACGTAAGGCCGCAATATAAACACTGACACTGCTCAGACATAAAAGACTCAGGATAAAAACCACAGCACACTCCGGCTCAGACACTCTGCTCAAAAAAACTGCAGCACTATACCAGACAGTGCAAAACCTGACTGCAAAAAATACAGCGATATGCGACGAAAGTCTGAGTCAGGGGTATAAAAAGAAAAAAGGCGCTGGCAACAGAAGCAGCGCCTTTTGTTTTCACCTTGAATTAAGAAGCTGGAGTGGCTGGCAACAAAGACAAAATAAAAGCGTATTCGTCAGCAATTTCAATCATACGGGAAAAACGCCCGGATTTACCGCCATGGCCCGCTTCCATATTGGTGCGGAATAATAACGGGTTCTGGTCAGTTTTGACGGTACGCAGCTTTGCCACCCACTTCGCAGGTTCAAAATACTGCACTTGCGAGTCATGCAAACCTGTAGTGACTAACATGGCAGGATAAGCCTGTTTTTTCACCTGATCATAAGGAGAATAAGACAACATATAGTCGTAATAGGCTTTTTGTTTTGGATTACCCCACTCGTCAAACTCATTGGTGGTCAATGGAATAGTCTCATCCAGCATAGTAGTGACTACATCAACAAAAGGCACATGGGCGACCAGACCCCGGTATTTCTCCGGTGCCATATTGGCAATAGCCCCCATCAGTAAACCACCGGCACTGCCGCCCATCGCAAAAACTTTATCTTTTGCGGCGTATTTTTCTGCCACCAGATAATCCGTCACATCGATAAAGTCAGTGAAGGTATTCACCTTGTTCAGCAACTTGCCGTTTTCATACCAGCTGCGGCCCATCTCCTGACCACCTCGTATATGAGCTATGGCATAGACAAAACCACGGTCTACCAAAGACAATACAGTGCTGCGAAACGAAGGTGAGCTGGAGATGCCATAAGAGCCATAAGCGTATTGATACAAAGGTGCTGTACCGTCTTTTTTCAGGCCTTTTTTATACAACAAACTGACCGGAATTTCAGTACCATCTTTGGCTGTGGCCCACACCCGCTCTGTCTGATAGTTGTTTTTATCAAAACCACCCAGGACTTCCTGTTGTTTTAACAAGCGTTTTTCACCTGTTTGCATATGCATTTCATAGACAGAAGATGGCGTGGTTAAAGACGTGTAGCTGTATCTTAACCACTGGCTATTTTGCTCAGGGTTGTTGTCGGTTTTTGCCACATAAGCTGCTTCATCGGATTCAACATACCGGGCTTTGCTTAAATCAGCCCATGGCATCAGACGCACTCTGTCCAGACCATTGCTGCGCTCATTAATCACCAGATAGTCAGTAAAAAGCTGGAACGACTCAATAAATACATCCGGATCATGTGCCAACAGCGGCTGCCAGCGGCTGCGATCGCCAATCTCGTTATCATTGACAGTCATCAGGCGGTAGTTGGGCGCATCCCAGTCGGTCAGGATCACCCAGCGGTTGTCCAGATGCTCTACTTCATATTTAAAATCGCGCTGACGTGGCGCTATGGCCTTAAATTGGCCTTTTTTATCGTCAGATTTGAGCACAAGCATTTCATTCGATACTGTGCTGCCAAGCCAAATCACCACAAACTTATCATCAGCACTGTTGCCGACGCCCATATAAAAACTGCTGTCTTTTTCTTCGTACAACACTTCATCTTTCGCCACAGCCTGTCCAAGCGTATGGCGGCGAACTTTAGTGCCTAATAAAGTTTGTGGGTCTTTTTCAATATAAAACAACTGGCTGTTATCAGCCGCCCAGGCGATAGAGGCTTCTGCGCCTGTGATAGCTGTTGCTAAGTCTTTGCCAGTGCGCAGATCCCGTACTTTGATGCTGTAATTACGACGACCTGTGGTGTCTTCGGCATACGCCAGCAGTTGCTGATTGGGACTCACCTGATAGTTGCCTATCTGATAAAAATCCTTGCCTTTGGCCAGCTCATTGACATTCAGCATCACTTGCTCTGCGCCACCGGCTTTGGGCTTACGCGCATAAATCGGATACTCTTTGCCTTGCTCATAGCGGGTGTAATAGGAATAGTCGCCTTTGATCACAGGCACTGTGCTGTCGTCCTGTTTGACCCGGCCAATAATTTCATCGGCTAAGGTTTTATTCAGGCTTTTATACTGATCGGCGTAGTGCTGGTAATACTGATTTTCTGCGCTGAGATAAGCCAGTACCTCTGGAGCCTGTCGTTTATCGTCGCGCAACCAGTAATAAGGATCTTGCCTGTCGCCATGTTCTGATTTCACGACATAAGGTTTAACAGGCGCTACAGGAGCAGATGAAGGCATGGCTGCCATAAGATGCAGGCTGGTTAGCATAGCAACTCCATAACCAAGAATTCGTACCGGGTTGGACATGTTGTTCTCTCTTTTTATGCATGGATTTGTTGGTTAAAAACAACAAAACGTTAACACAATGAAAAGGTTACAACCAGAATCTGAGATGGTTTCTACAACGAATAAGATGTAACAAAACAACACAAAGCTAAAATGCGGCTGGT
>CBIMJC010000230.1:0-6621 GCA_966244125.1 uncultured Rheinheimera sp. | reverse complement strand
GGCTTTTGCCTGCTGTAATTCTGCATCCAGCTTTGCAATAAGTTCCTGCTCCGGCGTCAGTTCGACCACTTCTTGCTCTGCCGCTGCTTCCGCAGCCTGTTGTTGTTCAGTTTGCACTTTATCTTGCTCGCTCATTAGTTACTACTCCACCATAGGTTGGCTTATTATGGGGATTGATTAAGATGATTCAAGTTAAAAAACATTTGTTGTGCTACAGCTTCAACTAAAGGCACAAAACGGCCATAGTTCATCCGCCTTGGCCCCAGCAAGGCGATAAAGCCATGAGGCTCCGAACGGTAGCGGGCACAAATCAAACTCACTTTGGCCAAAGGTTCTATACCAGACTCCCGCCCCAGTATTAGCTTAGGTTGGGCATCCTGAGTCACTGGTGTTAATAACTTCACCAGACAGGACGGATTATCTAAAAGTTCGATCACCTGCTGCAACTCCGGATCCCGGTGATAGTCACTGGCCTGCATCAGTTGATGCTGGCCATAAATCAGCGGCTGATGTTGCTGCATCTCATCCAGACTCAGTTGCGCCATGGCGGTTTGCACCAGCGCCTGTACTGCACCGCATTCCTGTTTTGCAATCAACGCCAAACGCGAAATACCATCCAGCCAGTCCTGACCACATAAAGCTGCATTGAGTAAACACAAAACCCGGCTTAAGGTCTGGTTTTCAATTAAGTCATCGTTAAACAGCACCCGGTGCAAAATGTCACCGTCTTCGTCTATCACCACCAGCAACAAACGTTGCGTGGCCAAACGCACCAGATCAACCTGCCTAATAACCCGGCCCTGGCTTTTAGGCGCACTGACAATACTGACCATACCTGTTAAGTTGGCAAGCAGCTGTCCGGCTTGCTGGCATAACAAAGACACTGGTAACTGAGGGGGCAAATTGACTTGTATTGCATCCAGCCAGCGACCTGTTAAGGGCTCCAGCTGCAGCATTTTATCAATAAATAAACGTATACCCGATGTGGTTGGCACCCGTCCAGCCGAGGTATGAGGCGAACGGATAAAACCCTGCTGCTCCAGCAACATCATGGTGTTGCGCACTGTGGCAGAACTGACACCCAGTTCAGACTGCTCACACAGCAGTTTGGACGACACTGGCATGCCGTCCGTCAGGTACTGCTCGACTATCAGTTTTAATATCAGTTCTGGTCTGCTTAACTGAACCACTGCAGCTGTTACTCCGGTTAAAAAGACTGTGCAGAAGACTGCTGGTTTAGACTGCCGATTGATGCTGCCTGTTTATGCTGTTATGTATTGTGGGGCCATTATTTAAAAATTCAAGCCTGAGTCCGGGCCAAAGCACTGAGTGCACAAGGCTGTTCGCTATCAGAAACTAGGGTTATACTGGGTCCGCACTTTGAAAGGAACACTCATGAGCCAAAACCCGGGCAGCACATTTCAAACTATTGGATTAATTGGCAAACCTAATCATCCTGGCGCCAACACTACCCTTGTCAGCCTGTACCAGTTTTTAACGGCACGAAAGCTAAAGGTGTACGTGGAAGAAAAAGTAGCAGAATCTTTAGCCTTGCCTGATGTGCAGGTAATGGATTTAGTTGAACTGGGTAAAAACTGCGACCTGGCCATAGTAGTAGGAGGCGACGGCAATATGCTCGGCGCCGCGAGGGTGCTGGCACGTTTTGGTGTGGCAGTGTTAGGAGTGAACCGGGGCAACTTAGGTTTTTTAACCGACTTATCCCCTGAAGATTTTGAAATTCCTTTAGCCGCTGTGTTAGCAGGTAATTTTGTTACTGAAAAGCGCAACTTGCTGGAAGTGGAAGTCTACCGCAATGACTGCGTCAAAAGCAGTAACAGCGCCGTGAACGAAGCCGTACTGCACGCCGACAAAGTGGCGCATATGATTGAGTTTGAAGCTCATATCAATGGCGAATTTGTCTTTAGTCAGCGCTCCGATGGTTTAATTGTCAGCACCCCTACAGGCTCAACCGCTTATTCCTTATCCGGTGGCGGTCCTATTTTAACGCCTGAGCTGGATGCGATGAGTTTAGTGCCTATGTTCCCTCACACTTTAAGCAGCCGCCCTTTGGTGGTATCAGGCACCAGTGAAATAGTACTGAAAGTATCACCAGGTAACGACGCACATTTACAGGTCAGTTGCGACAGCCATGTAATTCTGGCCGTGATGCCCGGCGATGAGATCCGCATTCGTAAACATCCTAAACCATTGAAACTGGTGCACCCACCTGGTTACAGCTACTTTAACGTGCTGCGCAACAAACTTGGCTGGGGCAGTAAACTCTACTAAAAAATCTCTGCACTACTCCCTTGCTAAAGGCTGAATTACTGTATAAATTAACAGTTATTCAGTAGAAGGGAGTTGGACCATGCTCAATCATCTGCATATCAGCAACTTTGCCATAGTACGTGCGCTGGAACTCGACTGGCGCAGCGGCATGACCACCATCACAGGCGAAACAGGCGCAGGTAAGTCTATAGCTTTAGATGCCTTATCTTTGTGTTTAGGCGACCGTGCCGATGGTTTAGTAGTACGCCCGGGTTGTGATAAAGCCGACATAGTCGCTACTTTTGATATCAGTCAGTTGGATGCTGCTCAGCACTGGCTGGCTGAACAAGATCTCGCCATGGGCAATGAATGTATAGTGCGCCGTGTGGTGGGTAGCGAAGGCCGCTCCCGTGGTTATATCAATGGCGTGCAAGTGCCGGCTCAACAATTAAAAGCTTTGGGCCATCATCTGCTGAGTATTCATGGCCAGCATGCCCATCAACTGTTATTAAAGTCCGATCACCAGCGTCAGTTACTGGACGCTTATGCCGATACCCGCTCTGCGTTAGCTGATTGCCGTCAGTACTTCAAAGCCTGGCAGCAACTGAAGCAGGAATATGCCGAACTGCAAAGTAGTCAGCAGCAACGGGAAGCACAACGTCAGTTGCTGGAATATCAGGTGGCTGAACTGGACCAGTTTGCACCAGGTGCAGATGAGTTTGCCGAACTGGAAACTGAACATCAGCGTTTAAGCAACAGCCACAGCCTGATCCAGGCCAGCCAACAGGCTTTACAACTGGCCTACGACGACGAAGAGAGCAATAGCTATCGTTTGTTAAGCCATGCCTGCCAGCAACTGGACGACTTTATCGACGTAGACCCGGCTTTAGCCCCCATTCACCAGATGCTGAGCGAAGCTTTAGTACAAATTGAAGAAGCGGGCCGCGAATTACGCCGTTACAGCGAAAAAGTAGATATAGATCCTGAACGTTTGGCAGACATTGATCAGCGTTTAAGCCAGTGGCTGAGTTTAAGCCGTAAACATCAAATACCCAACGATCAGCTGGCTTTATTCCATCAACAATTGTCGCAGCAGTTATCAGAGCTGGCTGGTGATGATGATCGCATAGTTGAACTTCAGCTTGAAATTCAGCAGGCGCAGCAATTGTATTGTCAGGCCGCCGAAATAGTCTCTGATTTGCGTAAATCTGCTGCTTTGGAACTGTCCGATAAAATTGCCCGCAGCATGGCTGAACTCAGTATGGCTAACGGTAAATTTTATATAGCAGTGGAAAGTGCTGGCATAGATAAAGCCAACGCCTCTGGCTGGGATCAGGTCGATTTTCTGGTCAGCACCAACCCGGGCCAACCTTTGCAAGCCTTACACAAAGTAGCCTCAGGTGGTGAGTTATCCCGTATCAGCCTGGCTATTCAGGTTATTTTGGCCGGTAAAGTCACTACTCCAACACTGATTTTTGATGAAGTGGACGTTGGTATCAGTGGCCCTGTAGCCGCTGGTGTCGGTCGATTATTGCGTCAATTGGGCGAATCGACCCAGGTGATTTGTGTCACTCACTTACCTCAAGTCGCCAGTCAGGGCCACCATCAGTTATTTGTCGAAAAATACACTGACGGTATAGCGACAGAAACCCGTATTCGTGAACTTGCCGATGAAGAGCGGGTGCAGGAAATAGCCCGTTTACTGGCAGGTGAAAACGTCAGCGCTAATGCGATTGCCAATGCCCGGGAATTATTATCCCCTTCGCACTTGAAGCTGCAGCTTTGTTGACTGCGTGTTCTCGCCCCAGTCACATAGGACCACTATGCTCCTGGGGTCTCGCTCACTTGTCGCCTCGCTGCAACTCCAATTACTTTGGGTATAGCGCACCTTAAAACAGAGCTTGTGCAATTATTTCTGACTGACAAGAACTTAGCGAAAACACTTAGGTCTGATTAAGGCTTTAATTTCAGCCCAAGCTTGCGGTATGATGCCGTCAGACTTATTCAGATGAAGAGACAGATGAAAGCAGTAGTGAAAACGGCCCTTGTGTTGGCCACAGCATTGACTCTGGGTGCTTGCAGCAGTTGGATTTACCGGATTGATATACCACAAGGTAACTTTCTGGAACAAAAAGACATCGACAAACTGCGTGTTCAAATGACAAAAGAACAGGTACGTTTTGTGTTAGGTAACCCTGTTGCTGAAAACGCTTTTGACGACGACATCTGGCATTATTTTTATGCGTTAAAAGGTGGTCGTGGCGAAAACTTTGAAAAACAAATGGTCGCTCAGTTCAAAGACGACAAGTTAGTCGATATTACCGGTGATTTCAAAAAGCCAGAAAACTTCAATACCCCGCTGGATAAGTGATGTTGTGCGGGGTCAAAGTTCAGACTCTGACCCCGAAGCAACCACAACCTGACGTTGTTTTACTGCAGTTATTTACTCCTGGTGATGGGAGTCGGAATCAGCACCCTGTCCCTGCTGCGGTCTGCCCCCTGTGGTTTTATTCGCTCTGCCCTCGTCCTTGGCTTTTTCAGCACGGCGACGACGCATGTCTTTTGGATCGGCAATTAAAGGCCGGTAAATTTCAATACGATCACCGGCTTTAGGCACTTCGTTCAGTTTGCAGGTCCGGCTCCAGATCCCGACTTTATTCTGACTTAAATCAATTTCAGGAAAAGCTGACAGCATGCCGGACTGCTGAATGATCTGCTCTACTGTTGCTGCTGCATCCACAGTTAAACTCAGTAAACTTTGTTTGGCAGCAGTAGCATAAGCCAGTTCTACCGCTTTAGTTTCAGCCATGTTGCTCTCCGTACACTTGTTTAGCTCTTTGGGTAAAAGCACCCACCATAGCCGCGGTTAACTCGTTGAAAATTTTACCAAAAGCGAACTCGACCAGTTTATTGGAAAACTCAAAATCCAAAGCCAGCACCACTTTACAGGCGTCGTCACTCAAGGGCACAAAGGTCCAGCCACCGGACAAAGATTTAAAAGGACCGGATTCCAGCTGCATCTGAATTTGCGAGTCTGCAACCAAAGTATTTCGGGTGGTAAACTCCTGACTGATGCCCGCCTTTTTTACCTCTAACTTAGCCAGCATCTGCTCTGCAGATTGCTGCAAAATTTGTGCTTTGGCGCATCCGGGTAAAAATTCCGGATAACGTGGTACATCGTTCACCAGCTCAAACATCTGGCGCGCGCTGTAAAAAACCAGTGCGCTGCGCTCAATTTGTGGCATACTCTCTCCCCTTAATGCAGGCGGCGATTGTAACAGAATTAGCCGTAGCCTCAATGTCCCAGGCGCAAGCCTTTTGCCATAAAATTCCTTGGCTTTTAAGAGTTAATTCGTTCAGCAAAGATGAGCAAAAAACAAAGCAACAAAAATCAGGGCGGCACCATAGCCCAGAACAGAAAAGCACGGCACGACTATTTCCTCGAAGAGCGTTTCGAAGCGGGCATGTGCCTGCAAGGCTGGGAAATTAAAAGTATCCGTGAAGGCAAAGCCAATTTGTCCGACTCCTACGTCATTTTAAAAGATGGCGAAGCTTTTTTAATTGGTGCACAAATTCAGGCGCTGCACAGCGCATCCTCTCATGTGGTCTGCGATCCGGAGCGTTCACGCAAATTGTTATTAAACAAACGTGAACTGAACAAACTGGTCGGCAAAAAAGAGCAGGACGGTTACACCTTAATAGCCACCTCCATGTACTGGAAAGCCTGCTGGGTGAAACTGGAGTTCTACCTGGCCAAAGGTAAAAAGCACTTCGACAAGCGTGACGACATCAAAGACAGAGACTGGTCGCGCGAAAAAGAACGGATGATGAAACACAGCAAAAGATAATTGTTGTGGGCTTCTTCCCACTGCAGCTTGAGATTGTTCAATTCATCACCATATAGAGTGATAACAGCGAAACGCAGCAAGAAAACACCAGTTCTCAGCTTGCTGCCTTGAACTGCAGAGCGTAGAATGCGCTCAACACAGAAGTGTTCAGAAGACAAAAGAATTCGGGGCCGATACTGGATTCGACGGGATTCACGAACTCTTAGGTGCATGCCGAGGTGCGGTAGGCCTCGTAAAAAAGCCGCAAACTAGTAGTCGCAAACGACGAAACTTACGCAATCGCTGCCTAATAAGCAGTAGATGCTCTCCCCCCCGCGCATGCCTGTAAGCCGGGATTTTGGGAGATCACCCCTAACAGGATCGCATGGCGGCTTTGTCCGGAGCCAAGATGCTAAAACCAATCGGACTCGCCCGACGATAGCCTGCCAGCTGGCGCTCATAGGGTTAACCAAATAACTGGATAAGCATGTAGTACCGACGAACTAGGTTTTTCGGACGGGGGTTC
>CBIMJC010000229.1:0-6635 GCA_966244125.1 uncultured Rheinheimera sp. | reverse complement strand
AAGCCCATCTGAGCCTGCTCTTCGTAGACTAAGCGGGTGCCGTTTGGGCTATTGACTCTGATCTTCAGCATAGAGGCAGTAAGGCCGTCCGGCAGTGGCTGAAAAACCCGTAAAGGCTTGTTAATAAATCTGGTTTTGTATTTTCTGGACAACCTGTTCCAGACAATACTTTCCGGAATAAATTTCTCTCCCGGAAATTCAGGGAATAAATTCTGTTGTAAATAAAGAGTTCTGTTGATACCCCAGCGTTCAGCACTGCTGCGCAACACCAATTGTTGCCAGGCATCTGCTACATCTTCTACTTCGGCACTATATTCAGGACCAACGGCTTTGCCATTTTCATCCATGCAGCGTGCTGTAATAGTGGAAAACGAAGCTTCTTGTGTTGCAGGAATAGATTGATAGGCCTGATAAAAAGCGCTAAAGGCGTCAGGTACACAGGAATCGTCCGAGTCGAACACTAATAACCATTGCCCTTGTGCGGCAAGGATCCCCTGATTCATCGCAGTGTGTTTGCCACCATTTTCTTTGCGAATATAACGGATCGGAAAATCAGCCTGAGCCTGCCATTGTTCAACCAGTTCAGCAGTGTTATCTGTTGAGCCATCATCAACAATAAGCCATTCAAAGTCTTTGAAACTTTGTTGCTCCAACGAATTAAACACCAGATGCAGAGTGTAGGCTCTGTTGTATGTAGGAGTGAATACAGTCAGAAAAGGACCTTCACTGGTCGAATGCAAATCATCTTGCAAAATAACGCTCCTTTAATTTGGTACGGCATTGGTAAAAATCTAAACTCAACAAAACGACAACATAAACCAAACTACCCACTATGGCCTTTAGCAGCATAGCGATCATACTGTGCTCTGCGGAAATCAACGCCACTGCACCAGCCATCAATAGGGTGCCCAGTGCTACCTGAGCCAAAGCTCTGTAAGGTAAGGCCGGCATTACAAATACCCGTTTCCCAAGCTTTATGCTCATCAGCAACGCCACAGCAAAACCAATACAACTGGCATAAGCAGCACCAGACAAGCCATAGACTGGGATCAGTACCATATTTGAAATCACCACACAAAGTGCGGCAACCGCCATACAGACCAGCTGATACCAGGTTGATTTAGCAAGGTGAAAAGCATAATCAAAGTAATAGGCACGCAAGGTACCAAAAAACAACGCAAAAGATATTAAAGGGATAATAGCGACGGCCCCTTCTCTGAATTCTTCGCCTAAAAATACAGCTGAAATTTCTCTGGCTAATAAAGCAAAACCAACACATACAGGCAGTGCAAGAGCTATGACCAGCTCAAAGGTAGTTTTCAGCTGTTGCTGAGCTCCGGCTTGCCCGTCCGCAGCATAACGCGCCATCACCAACGGAAAAGCGGCCAGATGCACCACAATAAGCAAAGTACCAATCACATACTGGGTAAACTCATAAGCTGCGGAAAACACGCCAACGCTATGAGCTCCCATATAATGGTTCAGAAAAAGGCGGCCTGAGACGTCGACAAAAAACACCATCAAAAAAGTCAGGGTCAGAGGAGCGCCATAATGAAACATTTGTTTCAGCAATGAAAAACGCACATAAGACCAGCGCACCTTGCCCCAGATCTGCCACTGAAACAAAGTCGCCAGCAGTAAACTGCACACCAGTGCTAAAAGCACAGCTTCCACACCAAACCCCAGATAGAGCGCCGCAAGACCACCGGCTAAAGCCAGCACACTTTTCACGGCTGAGGCGACACCATAGCGCAGTGGGTTAAAACTGATGTTGTCCAGCCTGATACTCAGATCAAACCAGCCCTGAGCGGCAGCAACTAAGGCCAGGCAGGAAAATACAATAGCAAAGTCCGGATACCACTCAGGTAAAGGTAACAGCCAAATCAGCAGCAGATTCACAAAGGCTAAACCGCCCCAGCCAAACACTGCAGTGGACAGCCAACGAATTTGTTCTTCAGGCTGATGTTCTGGCAGATATCGGCCCAGAGCCAGATTCAGCCACTGAAACCATATAGCATTCATCCCCATAGCCACAGCTATGGTCAACGAGTAGCGACCATAATCTTCGGGGCTGAGTAATCTTGTATAAAACACTATAGCCAGCATAGAAGCTATAGCGGGCACAAACTTGGATGCGAAATACAACAGGCTATGCTGAGCAATCATGATGGATGAACTAAACCAGCTTCGTCATGCAATGCTGCAGCGCTTCAAGCCAATGTCTGTTGCAGAGGTCAAAGCTGCGGATAAAGTCTGCAGAATTAAGCACACTGTAACAGGGTCTTTGCGCCGGAGTTGGATAGTCTTCAGTGCGGATAGGCTCAACTTTAACCTTTAATCCTTTTAATCTGCAGATATGCCAGGCAAAGTCATACCAGCTGGCGACCCCCTGATTACTGAAATGATAAATATCTGCTGTGCCCAGGCTGCTAGTGTTGCCATATAACATCTGCAGTATCGCATCGGCCAGATCTCCGGCATAAGTGGGTGTGCCCACCTGATCAGCCACAACCCGCAGCAGCTCTCGTTCAGAACCAAGCCGCAGCATAGTTTTTACGAAGTTATGGCCATATTCGCTATAGAGCCAGCTGGTGCGGATCACGCCGCCCTTCACTCCGGACTGCAGTACGGCTTTTTCCCCTTCAGCTTTGGTTTTGCCATAAACAGAAACAGGATGACGTGGGTCGGCCGGCTCATAAGGTCTGCAGGATTTACCATCAAACACATAGTCCGTTGAGATATGGATCAAAGGAATAGCCTGCTCTGTACATAACTGCGCCAGTTTTTCAGGCAGACGATGGTTTATCTCTGCTGCTAATTCAGCGTCTTGTTCAGCTTTATCTACTGCGGTGTAAGCGGCGGCATTAATTACAGCCTGTGGTTTAAGCCTGAGCAATACAGCCTGCAAAGCCTCTAAATCCCGCAGGTCCAGTTGATCACGACCCGGTGCCAGATACGCCAGTTGCTGCACTTTCATTCTATCCTGCAGGCAAAGCCCCAACTGGCCACTGCCACCTAAAATAAGACAGGTCATCTCAGGTTTAACTCAGCTAAAGTGCCGGCTTTGGCGTCTTTTTCAGACAACAGCGGCGTTTTTAACGGCCAGTCGATCGCCAGCTGTGGATCATTCCAGGCCAGACAACCTTCGTCCTGCGGAAAATAATAATCTGTGCACTTGTATTCAAAATCTGCAAATTCAGACAACACCTGAAAACCATGAGCAAAACCAGGTGGCACCCAGAACTGGCGTTTGTTCTCTTCCGACAAAATAACGCCTTCCCATTGCCCGAAAGTTGGCGAACCCGGCCTGATATCTACTGCAACATCATAAACTTCACCACGAACAACCCGCACTAACTTGCCTTGTGGCCGGGTTTTCTGGAAATGCAGCCCACGCAATACCCCTTTGGCTGAGCGGGAGTGGTTATCCTGGACAAAAAGTTGTGTAATGCCGGTTTCTTGCTGATAACGCTGCTGATGAAAACTTTCCAGAAAAAAGCCGCGTTCATCACCAAAAACTTTAGGTTCAATAATAAGGCAGCCATCCAGCCTGGTTTTAATAATGTTCATTTGTAACCTTGCAACACTTTTTTCAGATAAGCACCGTAACTGGTTTTGGCAAGCGATTCAGCCTGACGCAATAACACTGATTCATCTATCCATTTATTACGGAACGCAATTTCTTCCAGACAAGCCACTTTAAGGCCCTGACGCTGCTCTATCGTCTGGACAAAATGCCCGGCTTCGAGCAAAGAATCATGAGTGCCTGTATCCAGCCACGCAAAGCCGCGACCGAGCAGGCTGACCCTTAGTTTGCCCTGTTGCAGATAACTCATATTAACGTCAGTGATTTCCAGTTCACCACGGGCCGAGGGTTTGATCTGACGGGCAATATTCACCACATTATTGTCGTAAAAATACAAGCCCGTTACCGCATAATTAGAATCTGGAACAGCAGGCTTTTCGACAATAGACAAGGCCTTGCCAGACTCATCAAAAGACACCACGCCAAAACGCTCAGGGTCGTTCACATGGTAGCCAAAAATGGTGGCGCCTTGCTGCTGGCCAGCTGCAGCAATCAGCTTGTCGGAAAAATGCTGACCATAAAAAATATTGTCGCCAAGCACCAGGCAGACACTGTCAGAGCCAATAAATGATTCACCAATAAGAAAGGCCTGAGCCAAACCTTCAGGTTTAGGTTGCACCGCATAACTCAGAGAAATACCAAAGTTACTGCCATCCCCCAACAACCGATGGAAGGCGCCGGCATCTTCTGGTGTAGTAATAATCAGAATGTCGCGGATCCCTGCCAGCATCAGAACTGACAGAGGGTAATAAATCATCGGCTTATCATACACAGGCAACAGCTGTTTTGAAGTTGCTATGGTAATAGGATGCAGCCTGGTTCCTGAACCACCTGCCAGAATTATACCTTTCATTCGGATGACTCTCCTTGTCCTAAACGTTGCAGCTGATAACGGCCATCTACTACCTGACGCCACCAGTTTTCATTGTCCAGATACCAGCGAACTGTTTTTCTCAGGCCAGTTTCAAAACTTTCCTGTGGCGTCCAGTTCAGCTCTCTGGCTATCTTGCTGGCGTCTATGGCGTAACGTAAATCATGGCCTGGTCTGTCAGCCACATAGGTAATCAAATCCTTGTAAGCCGCAACCCCTTCAGGTTTTGCAGGTACAAATTCTTCCAGCAGTTCACAGATCGTACGCACCACTTCAATATTGGTTTTTTCGTTGTGGCCACCAATATTGTAGGTTTCACCCACCTGACCTTTCGAAACCACCTGATACAAAGCTCTGGCATGGTCTTCCACATATAACCAGTCCCGGATTTGCAAGCCTTTGCCATACACAGGCAAAGGTTTTCCTGCCAGGGCATTCAGTATCACCAGCGGGATCAATTTTTCCGGAAAATGATAAGGGCCATAATTGTTTGAGCAGTTGGTTAACACTACGGGCAGAGCATAAGTACGATGCCAGGCTCTGACTAAATGATCGCTGCTGGCTTTACTGGCTGAGTATGGGCTGCTGGGAGCGTAAGGCGTTGTTTCGGTAAATAAATCGTCCGTACCATGCAGATCGCCATACACTTCGTCCGTTGAGATATGATGAAAACGAAATGCGCTGCGTCGTTCTGCTTCCAGGCCGGACCAATACTTACGGGCTGCTTCCAGCAAGACATAGGTGCCCACTATATTGGTCTGAATAAAAGCTGCAGGACCATCAATAGAGCGGTCGACATGGCTTTCAGCAGCCAGATGCATCACACAGTCAGGCTGATGGCTGGCGAAAATCTCTGCGACTTTGACGGCATCACAAATGTCAGCCTGGACAAAACTGTAGCGCTCATTGCTGTCGACACTTTGCAACGACTGGAGATTACCGGCATAGGTAAGTTTATCCAGATTGATCACTGTGTTGTCTGTGTGCTGGATTAAATAACGGATCAGTGCCGAACCAATAAAACCGGCACCACCAGTAACCAAAATTTTCATAACCTTCAACCTGACTTAAAAAACAACCTGTCAGACGAATCAGCCACATGCTGATAGCCTGACATCACTTATATACCGCTTACACTCAGCTTTGTGCCGAAGGAGATCAGAGCCTGATATCAGCTTCTTCTGAGCTCAAGACATACTTAAGGTCATACAGGACATGAACAGGTTTGGCAAAGGCTCTGATCTTTTGTGCGCCTAAGGCCCGGAACTCATTGTGTGCCACGGCGAGAATAACAGCATCGTATTCACCGGTTTTTGGCGTCTGCACCGGGGTAATGCCATATTCATGCTGAGCTTCTGCCGGGTCGACCCAAGGGTCGTAAATATCCGCATCCATGCCGTATTCTTTCAGTTCGCTGACGATGTCTACAACCTTGGTATTTCTGACATCAGGGCAGTTTTCTTTAAAGGTCAAACCTAACACCAGCACCCTGGCACCGTTGACATGGACACGGCGCGCTATCATAGCTTTCACCAGCTGGCTGACCACATAACGTCCCATGCTGTCATTGATTCTGCGGCCCGCCAGTATAACTTCCGGATGGTAACCAATAGACTGAGCTTTATGAGTCAGGTAATAAGGGTCCACACCAATGCAGTGCCCTCCAACCAAACCCGGTCTGAATGGCAGGAAATTCCACTTAGTACCGGCCGCCAGCAAGACTTCTTCAGTATCAATATTCAGTTTGTTGAAAATCACCGCCAGTTCATTGATCAGCGCAATATTTAAATCACGCTGAGTGTTTTCAATCACTTTGGCCGCCTCGGCCACTTTGATAGAACTGGCTTTATGGGTACCGGCCACGATAATAGAACGGTACAACTGGTCAACAAATTCAGCTATTTGGGGAGTTGAACCTGAGGTCACTTTTTTTATGCTGGTGACTCTGTGTTCTTTATCACCCGGATTAATACGCTCAGGACTGTAGCCAGCAAAAAAGTCAGTGTTAAAGGTTAAGCCGGATACCCGCTCTACCACGGGAATACAATCCTCTTCCGTGGCGCCAGGGTAGACAGTGGATTCATAAACGACGACATCGCCTTTTTTGATCACTTTACCTATGGTTTCGGACGCCTTGATCAAAGGAGTTAAATCAGGCTGACGATGCTCATCTATAGG
>CBIMJC010000228.1:0-6642 GCA_966244125.1 uncultured Rheinheimera sp. | reverse complement strand
TTAGCAGTGCATAAAGCGGTAGCCAGCATCTTGTATGAAGGTATCAGCACAGCTGAAGTGGAAGCTTTTATCGATGAAGCGCACCGTAAAGTCGGGGCCAGCGGTTCGTATTTTTGCATCGTATTGTTCGGCCCTGATTCCGCCTATCCACATGGGGTGAAAACACCAAAAAATCTCGAAAAAGGCGATATGGTGCTGATTGATACAGGCTGCCGTTTATTGGGATATGTGTCTGATATCACCCGCAGTTATGTGTTCGGCGAGCCAACAGAGCGTCAGCGTGAAATCTGGTGTGCAGAAAAAGCAGCTCAGGCTGCTGCTTTTGCTGCGGCACAACCCGGCCTGGCTTGTGGCCTGGTGGATGCTGCAGCACGTGAAGTATTGCAGGCTCATGGCCTGGGGCCGGATTATGAGCTACCTGGCCTGCCACACAGAACAGGGCATGGCATAGGGATGGATATTCACGAAGGGCCTTACCTGGTAAAAAATGAGCAAACACTGCTGGCAGAGGGGATGTGTTTCAGTAATGAGCCGATGATCTGCTTGCCTGGTGAGTTTGGTGTGCGGCTTGAGGATCATTTTTATATGACAAGCTCTGGTCCACGCTGGTTTACCGAACCCGCTATTGCGATAGACCAGCCTTTTGCACTTTAACACGACAACCTGAACAGCCCCGTCAGGGGCTGATGTCACCTTTAATTGTATTCAGTAACCTTTGCCAACTTAACCATTACAAATGGTCACAGCTTGTTTTGATGTTGCTTTTAGACTGACAGCAACAGAAGGAGAGCTGCAATGAAGCATGTGGTTTTAGTCGCAAGTCTGGTGTTGGCCGGATTGTCCGGTTGTAAGGTTGATCTGAACCCTGAAGAGGGTCGGGCATTTAATTATGATTTTAATGCAGGCGCTCAGGGGTGGACTGCAGGATTTTCTGATTATCCGGTAGACAATGCCGCCAGCTTTCAACTGCAGTCTGGTATTAAAGCTTTGCCACAAAACTCAGGTAAAACAGGCTTTTTTATCTCAGGCATGAACCGCAGTGATGATTTGTTTATGTTCCTCAAACGACAGTTTTCCGGACTGGAACCTTCGACTAAATATTATGCCCGTGTTCGTTTGACCTTCTTATCCAATGCTGGTGCTGAATGCCTCGGCGTGGGGGGCGCGCCCGGTGAAAGCGTCTATCTGAAATTTGGTTATGGCGACAAAGAGCCAAAACAGGAAGGTTATTATTTGAATCTGGACAAAGGCCAGCAGTCTGAATCCGGCTCAAACGCCAAAGTGATTGGCCATGTTGCTGCAGCCGGGGCTGATTGTGAAGGTAGTAAATTTGCAGCCAAAACTGTGCAAACCACGACCACAGAACGTATTCCTGTTTACAGCAATGCGCAGGGGCAGTCCTGGTTATTTGTGGGCACAGATTCAGGGTATGAAGGGTTAACCTCGCTGTACTACACCAGCATTGAAATTGCGCTCGAGCCTCTCTGATTTCCTGTCGGCCGGGTGCCATCTATCTGCACCCGGCTGATTTTTTTCAGGCTACTCAGCGAAAAGCCAGCAGCCTGCAGCCAGAGCGTTATTCCATATCCAGTTCTTTTAGCTTGCGTGTCAGTGTATTACGACCCCAGCCGAGGCGCTTAGCCGCATCCTGTTTATGCCCATGGGTGTAATGCAGCGCCTGTTGCAACACTATTTTTTCAAACTCCGGTCCTGCTTCCGCCAGTATATTTTCTTCACCGGCATTGAGCTTTTGACTGACCCAGGCGGCTAAAGCCTCCTGCCAGCTTTGTTGGCCACCAGGCGCAGAGCTGACGATAACTTTAGGTGCTGTGGTCAGTTCTGGCGGTAAGTCGGATAACAATACCTGTTTACCACTGGCCATGACGGTCAGCCAGCGACAGCTGTTTTCCAACTGACGAACGTTGCCGGGCCAGTCGAGCTGAGCTAAAAACTTTTCGGTTTCAGGGGCCAGATTTTTGGCTTCGACATTCAGCTCACGGGCGGCCTGTTGCAGGAAATGTTGTGCCAGTTTCGGAATATCCTGTTTACGGTCTTTCAGCGCCGGGATCTGAATGCGGATCACATTCAGGCGGTGAAATAAATCCTCACGGAATTTGCCTTCCGCCACCAAAATCTCCAGATTCTGGTGGGTTGCCGCAATAATACGCACATCCACACTGATGCCCTGATGACCACCGACCCGATAAAACTGACCGTCCGCCAGTACCCTTAGTAAACGGGTTTGCACATCCAGCGGCATATCGCCAATTTCATCCAGAAACAAAGTGCCACCATCGGCTTGTTCAAAACGGCCTTTACGTAAATTGGCTGCGCCGGTAAAAGCGCCTTTTTCATGACCAAACAGCTCAGATTCTATTAAGTCTTTTGGAATAGCGGCCATATTCAGCGCAATAAAAGGTTGTTCTGAACGTGGGCTGTGTTTGTGCAGTGCATGAGCCACTAACTCTTTGCCCGTGCCGGACTGACCGTTGATCAGCACACTGATACTGGAGCGTGATAAACGGCCAATAGCCCGAAACACTTCCTGCATGGCAGGGGCTTCGCCGATAATTTCTGGTACTTCAGTGTGTGCCACAGCCTGTTGTTTGGGCTGCTTAGCCTGACTATGAGCCAGGGCGCGCTGAATAAGCGACACAGCTTCATTCACATCAAAAGGTTTGGGCAGGTATTCAAAAGCGCCTTTTTTAAAGGCATTCACTGCGCTGTCCAGATCCGAATGTGCTGTCATGATAATGACCGGCAGTTCAGGCGACAGTTCCTGCAACTTGGTCAGCAGTGCCATACCGTCCGTGCCCGGCATCCGGATATCGGACACTACGACAGTGGGTTGTTCATACTGCAGGCGCTGCAACATTAAATCAGCCGAAGCATAACTTTCGCAGGCGATATCAGCCCGGGCCAACGCCTTTTCCAACACCCAGCGGATCGAATTGTCATCATCAATAATCCAGACTACTTGCTGCATTGTTCTTCTCCAGAGTTATTGAGCGGTAAATACAAAGTAAAAGCGGTTTGCCCCGGCCAGCTTTCGCAGTCAATCCAGCCACCATGCTGGTGAATTAAGGTTTGAGCTATAGACAACCCCAAACCTGTACCACCGGGTTTGCCTGTGACCATAGGGAAAAATAAGGTGTCTTTAATTTCAGGCGGAATACCAGGACCGTTATCTGTCACTTTGAGTGCGGCCACTAAACGGTGACGACGGCCATGAATGGTATGCTGATTTAAAATCCGGGTCTGCAAGGTGATTTGGCCACCTTCAGTCAGCACCTGCTGTGCATTGCCTACTATGTTCAGCAAGGCCTGTTCTATCAGTTCAGGGTCAAAGGAAAAGTCCGGAATACTGGGGTCGTAATCTCTGACAAACTGCACATGAGTGGGGTTGTCCATTTGCGCCAGCTGACTGACTCTTTCCAGCACCTGATGCACATTGGATGGTTTTTTATTCGGGGCTTTATAAGGCCCTAACAAACGATCCACCAGATTCCTTAGCCTGTCTGCCTGGGCAATAATCAGCTGAGTGTATTCTTTTTGATCGTCATTTAAAGACTCTTCCAGCAGCTGGGCCGCGCCCCGCAGCCCACCTAAAGGATTTTTAATTTCATGAGCTAAACCACGGATCAGCTCCCGCGCTGCTAAATGCTGGTGCTGCTGCAAACTTTCCAGACTGATTTTGCGCTGCTGATCGACCTGCCTTAATTCCAGCATCAGGGCTAAATGCGGTTGTTCAATCAGATTCACTGTGACATCCAGCAAAATATGCCGGCCATCCAGCAATACAGCCTGTACATCACTGATGCCAAAACCCTGCCGGTTTTGCAGTGCGGTTAAAAAGAAACTGGAGGTTAAATCTGTGTACTGAAATAAGGTAAAAAAATACTGCTGCGCCAGTCGTTTTTCACCCACACCAAACATCGCCGAACAGGCTGTATTAAAATACTGCACCTGTAGTTGGCTATCGAGCACCAGAATGGCGGTGCTGAGCTGATCGGTAAAGTCGGTGGTGGAAAAATCCATCGTCTTTTGTTGCTGGGTCACTGCGCTCACCTATTGCACCAAAATGGTGCTTTGATTTCACAGTGTACTGTAAAATCGGACGGGTCACCGTCAAAATGCACTATTTTGGTGAAGCTATTGTCGTTTTACGTAAATAAAAGGTTGTGACAGGACTTTCTGCAATTAGCTTGCCGTTTTGATCAAGGGCCTGGAGCTGGAGCTGATGTTCTCCTCGTTCTACTCCAAGCAGCCGAAAATTACTGCTTTGCTGCACTGGGCTTTGTTGATTGTTATCCAGCACCAGACGCAGTTTGTGATGATCCGCAAGCATGGGGCTGACGTCCGTTTGCACTACCACTTCTCCCTGATTGGAGATCACAGTCGCTTCCATTGCAGGGTTTAATATAGTGAGTTGGTAAGGAGGGGCTTGCTCAGTTAACGAAGCTAAAGGGTCAATTTGAGTGGCTTGTTGCGGCTGCTGGCTTTGCAAGGATACTTTCAGTTCCAGCTTTTTGGAACCCGCAACAGGTTGGTCTGAATACAGAGGGACACCATTTTTATCCACGCTGACATAGACCTGCTGGGCAAAAACGCTGGTGCAAAATGCAGTGGTGAAACACATAGTGAGGCAGAATAAAGCAAAAAACAAAGCTAGCTTTTTCATAAAGACCCGGATTGTAGCTGCTGCTGTATCCACTCTAATCCGTCCTGCTGTGGATCTCAAATTTCAGCCAAAGAAAAACCCGCGGCAAGCGCGGGTTTTGAGGCATTTTACAGGCTGTGTTATACGCTGTAGTACAGTTCGTATTCCAGTGGGTGAACTGCGATAGACACACGCTTAGCTTCAGCACGTTTCAGTTCGATGTATGCATCGATCATCGCATCAGACATCACGCCGCCTTTAGTGAAGATAGCGCGGTTTGCATCCAGTGCATCCAGAGCTTCGTCTAAAGAACCACAGACCTGAGGGATCAGTGCTTCTTCTTCTGGTGGCAGGTCATACAAGTCTTTATCCATCGCATCGCCTGGGTGGATCTTGTTCTGGATACCATCTAAACCAGCCATTAACTGAGCAACGAAAGCCAGGTATGGGTTCGCTGCCGGATCCGGGAAACGCACTTCGATACGGCGTGCTTTAGCACTTGGTACCAGTGGGATACGGATAGAAGCTGAACGGTTACGGGCTGAGTAAGCCAGCATTACAGGAGCTTCGAAGTGTGGCACTAAACGCTTGTACGAGTTGGTAGAAGGGTTAGTGAAGGCATTGATTGCTTTAGCGTGTTTGATGATACCGCCGATGTAGTACAGCGCAGTTTCTGACAAACCAGCATATTTATCACCAGCAAACAGGTTAACACCATCTTTTGCTAATGACTGGTGGCAGTGCATACCTGAACCGTTATCGCCAACCAGAGGTTTTGGCATAAAGGTAACAGTTTTGCCGTACAGGTTAGCAACGTTGTGAACCACGTATTTCAGAACCTGAATTTCGTCAGCTTTCTTAGTTAAGGTATTGAAACGGGTTGCGATTTCGTTCTGACCCGCAGTAGCCACTTCATGGTGGTGAGCTTCAACAACCTGACCCATTTCTTCCAGCACCACACACATGGCGCTACGGATGTCGTGGTGTTGGTCTACTGGTGGTACCGGGAAGTAACCGCCTTTGATACCAGGACGGTGAGCTTTGTTACCGCCTTCGTAGACTTTGTCTGAGTTCCATGCCGCTTCAGCAGAATCGATAGCAAAGAAAGCTGTAGACATGTTGTTTTTGAAACGTACGTCGTCAAACATGAACCACTCTGGTTCAGGTCCAAACAATACAGTGTCAGCAATACCGGTAGACTTCAGGTACTCTTCAGCGCGTTTAGCGATAGAACGTGGGCAACGCTCGTAGCCCTGCATAGTGCTTGGCTCTATAACGTCACAGGTAATGTTGATGGTCGTTTCTTCTGAAAACGGGTCCAGTAACATGGTGTTTGCCTGAGGCATCAGGATCATGTCTGAGTCATTGATACCTTTCCAGCCGGCGATAGAAGAACCGTCGAACATTTTACCGTCTTCAAAGAAATCTTCGTTGATCTGGCTGACTGGAATAGTCACGTGTTGTTCTTTACCTTTGGTATCTGTAAAGCGTAAATCAACGAATCTTACGTCGTTCTCTTTGATAAAACTCAGTACTGTAGATGCAGACATGCATTCCTCCGGTTTGTGCTGTTGACGGGTGTGCTAAACACACCTGTTTTTATAATGCTGGCTTAGGCCAAAGCTTTGCGCATTGTAATGCTATTCTTGTGCCAAAGATTTAGTGTGTTGATCTGTAATGACTTTTTGTATCGTTGCTTCGTAATGATGCAGGCTTTTGCATTGTATTGGTGCAATGTTGCCTCATTTCGATGCAGAAGCCCCAGCTTGGTGCTTTTTCAAATAAACACGACTTAAAATAGCAAGTTTCATCGCTCTGTCACTGAAAAACCGTGAAATATATAGTCCGGCTTTATGGTTGTAAAAATAAGCCGCTGCAGATCACAGTTAATTTTTCTTTCTGTGTAAAAACAGAGTAGAATACGCGCCCTTGAATTCGAGCAACTTTTAGTCAATGCCTAGTGGTCAGGTTTATGGTCAGCT
>CBIMJC010000227.1:0-6653 GCA_966244125.1 uncultured Rheinheimera sp. | reverse complement strand
TAAAAGCCTGATCTTTGAGCTGCAGCTTTTTTTTGCCTTCCTGCAGGTACTTGTAGTGGCCCACAGCCTGTGGACTCAACTTCAGGTACAGCCCACTGTAGTGATTTGTTTTTGAATTGCCATGCTGCAAAAAGGAAGACACTGAAGCGTAATGCTCAGCATCAGCTGGCAAGTCCTGCGCAAATGCCGGGTTGCTCCCTGTCAAAGAGCTGATCACAAAAGCTGCAGATATCATGGTGTTGCGGATCAATGTATAAGGCATAAAGTTGTCCTCTTGTTGTCAGGATCAGGTTGCTGTGTGTGATGACAAACGACACACAGCCACTCTGGACCCGGACAACAAAGGGCCTCAAGGACAAAGTGATCAATCGACTACAGCAGTGACGAATGACTCAACCCCAGCCTGCTTATGCAGAAAACTCCGCTGCCAGTTGAATAAAGTCAGGTCTTAACTTCACCCCACTTTGCAGGCAAGACTGCACCAGAGCCTGGTATTTATCGTTAAACACCAGCTGTTCTTCAGGGCTTAACAAACTTTGCATATCCAGTAACCAATAAGCAAAAGCACGGACTTCCAGCGCGCAAAACAGCTGTTGTTGTTTTAGTGGTAGGGCATTTAGCGCCGTAGCGGCGCCAAAGTCCCCCAGATACAGCTGTTGTTCTTCATTCACCAGCATATTGTGGGCATAGAGATCGCCATGACAGATCTGCTTTTGATGCAAATGTGCCATCACCTGCACCACCTGTTGCGCCAGCTTGTTCAACTGCGCCAAAGTTAAACTCTGGCCCAGGGTAAAGGTGTCGCGGGTGCAGGTTTCAAACGAAGGTGGCTGCCCCAGCACTGCAAAAGAAGCCGGCACCAGTTCCATCACTAAACCGGGTAAATCGCTGTCTTTGAGTTTGGCTTTAACGGCTATTAAATTCGGATGCTGACCCGCATTAAGGTAGTTATTCATCTCATCTTTAGGGCAACCATCGCTGGTGATCCAGCCTTTAAATTGCTTTAACGCCAGCAGTTCTGGCTCCTGATCTAAACGTGCCTGATAAATCACACCGGATGCACCTTCCCCTAGTTTTTCTAACAGCTGATAATCCGACAAGCGATGAGCAGTAATAGCTGTAGCTTCGGGCACAGGACAAGCAGGGTTGGCTCCCAGCGCCAGCCAGGCGAGTTTGGGCAATTCAAATAACCAGTCCGGAAAAGACTCAAAGTTGTTCAGCGATAATCTTAATAAACCCAGCTGACGACACTGCTGCATTGAATCCGGTAACCAAGACAGCTGATTACCCGCCAGTGCGACTTTACGCAGCTTAGTGTAACGACCAAAATCATCAGGCAATTCAGTGAGTTGGTTGTCGGTTAATATCAGCCACTCCAGCTGCTCTGGTAAAGAAGCTTCAGCAAACTGAGTTAACGCATTGCCTTTAAAACTGACCATGACCAACTGCGGACACTGGCTTAATACTGGTGGAATATGCCGGAACTGATTCGCGGTTAAAAACAGCCGTTTCAGTTTTTTAAACCGGGATAAATCTTGTGGTAACTCCGACAACTGATTACCGGATAAATCCAGAATTTCCAGACTGTCAGTAAAACGATATAACTCAACAGGAAATTCAGTCAGGCCGTCAGTGAGATGAATACGGCTGAGGGGGCTTGTGCTTTGCGCTAAAGTTTCAAGGCTGAACATAAGAGCTCTGTCTGCTGAAAAAGCCGGATTGTACAGTGCAGAACTCAATCCGGCAAAAGGCGCACCTTATCCCTTGAGATCTGAGCACTGCAAACCAATATCAACTGAAGCCTTTACGCATCAAACACAAGGGAGAAGCTATGAGCAACACTTATACCCCACCTAAAGTCTGGACCTGGGACAGTCAAAACGGCGGTGCTTTTGCCAGTATCAACAGGCCGGTTTCCGGCGCCACTCATGACAAAACCTTGCCTGTGGGTCAACATGATTTACAGCTGTATTCCATGGCCACACCCAATGGTGTCAAGGTCACACTGCTTTTAGAGGAGCTGCTCGAGGCTGGTATTAAAGAGGCAGATTATGATGCCTGGCTGATCAGCATTCGGGACGGTGACCAGTTTGGCAGTGGTTTTGTTGCGGTAAACCCAAACAGTAAAATTCCGGCTTTGTTTGATCAGGGCACTGGCATCCGGCTCTTTGAGTCGGGTTCTATTTTGTTGTATCTGGCTGAAAAGTTTGGTGCTTTTTTGCCCAAAGATCTGGCCAAACGCACTGAAGTGCTGAACTGGCTATTCTGGCAAATGGGCAGCGCGCCTTTTGTTGGCGGCGGTTTTGGTCATTTTTATGCCTATGCGCCGGAAAAATACGAATACCCTATCAACAGGTATGCGATGGAAACCAAACGTCAACTGGATGTGTTGGACCAACAATTGGCTAAACATCCATTTGTCGCTGGCAATGACTACAGCATTGCCGATATGGCCATTTGGCCCTGGTACGGTGCTTTGGTATTGGGCCGCGCCTACAATGCAGCCGAATTTCTGGATGTACAAAGTTACAAACACCTGCAGCGCTGGGCCAAACAAATTGATGCACGCCCTGCAGCACAACGCGCAGTGAAGGTGAATCGCAACTGGGGTGAAGCCCATGAGCAGTTGCCGGAACGTCATAGCGCTGCGGATTTTGATAGCATCCCTAAAGCATAGAGGCCTAAAGATTAATCAGTCCGGTTGGCAAAAGGCAGGCTGTCTTCTGCTTCCTGCTGATACAAAACTAAAGCCCGTTGCTCCTGCAGGCAGTAACGGGCTATAGCTTCATTGATCGCCTTGTGCTGCGCTTTTTCAGTAAAGCGATAAAAACCATGCCGAAGTACAGGCGCAAAACCCCGTTGTAGTTTGTGTTCACCCTGAGCGCCGGCATCAAAAAACTGCAGCCCTTGCCTGATGCAATAGTCGATACCGCTGTAATAACAGCATTCAAAATGCAGGAAGTTAAAATCTTCTGCACAGCCCCAATAACGGCCATACAAGCTCGTCTCTGACTGAAAACACAAAGAAGCGGCCAGCATTTTTTCATCGGCAAAAGCAGCAAAGACCACAATTTTTTTTGCCATAGTCTGGCCCCACAACCTGAAGGTGTCCGCTGTTAAATAGCCATTATGGCGGGAACGTTTTTGGTAGGTGCTACAGTAAAAACCATAAAACTGCTGCCAGAAGGCTAAATCCAAATCGGCACCGCTTAAGGTTTTAAGCACAATGCCCTGCTCTGTCACTGCAGCTCTTTCCTTACGGATTTGTTTACGTTTGCGGGCTGTCAGCACAGCCAAAAAATCATCAAAATGCTGAAAGTTCTGATTGGCCCATAAAAACTGCACATCAAAACGTTCGATAAAACCAGCGTCACGAAAAGCCTGCTGATCACCAGGTTCAGCATACAGGCATTGCAGATGACTTAAAGGCAGCACCTTATTGAGCTGACTGACACCCTGCTGTAACCACTGCAGCAATTGCGCTTTATCGACACCAGCGGCCAGCCCCAGACGTGGCCCTTCAGCAGGGGTAAAAGGAATAGCCAGCAATAACTTAGGGTAATAGTCCAAACCGTAGTTTTGATAAGCTTCGGCAAAAGACCAGTCGAACAGGTATTCGCCATAAGAATGCAATTTGAGATAAGCAGGTACGGCAGCTATCAGTTGGTCCTCTTGCCAGAGAACAAAATGCTGCACCAGCCAGCCTGTTTGCCGGCCTGAACTTTGGCCAACACTGCCGCCTGCTTCCAGCGCCTGTAAAAACTCATGGCGGGTAAAAGGGTAGTCTGGCGGAAATAAAGCATTCCAGTCTGCAGCCTCCACTTTACTAATAGAATCAAGCCACTGCAGCTGCATCTCAGGTCCTTAACAACGCAATGCGGCCAGTCTTGACCACTTGTTTGTAAATACGAGGCTCCGGGGCCAGTACATACAAGTCACCATTGAGGCCTGTCAGTTGAATTGGCACCAGACTTTGCCGTGCCACATCAGCGTTAGCCTCTATATGTGCGGCTTCACCATGCACTGGCACTGCGATTTGAGGTTTAACCCAGCTGTACAATAATTCCAGCTCACCGCGGCACGGATGGCCTGAAACGTGAATAGGTAAGTCTGTGTTGTGGTTTTGTAAGGTGTGAATCTCACGTTGCTGAAATTGCTGCACCAGCTTTTCGATAAAGCCTTCATTGCCCGGAATAATAATGGAGCTGAAAATGACTAAATCACCACTTTCCAGCGACAACTCCCGCTGCATATCGGCGGCTAACCGGCTTAAAGTGGCTTTAGGTTCACCCTGACTGCCGGTCGCTACCACCAAAACTTCGGCTTTGGGTAAATAACCTAAATCATTGGCGTCGATCAGCTGGATATCCTCAGGCCAGTGCCCTGTTGCACGGGCGGCGCCCACCATATTTTGTAAAGAGCGGCCCAAAAGCGCCATATAACGGCCGGTTTGATGCGCCACCCGGCCCAGTGCTATTAAACGCCCGACATTGCTGCTAAAACCACTGACCACCACCCGGCCCTGTGCTTTACTTATCACCTGCAACAAAGCCTGATAACAGTCGTTTTCCGACACAGAAAAACCTTCACGCAACGCATTGGTCGAATCACAGACCATAGCTGTGACATTCTCCAGGGCTAAACGCTGAAACACCCGGGGCTTAAAAGCTTTGCCCGTCATAGGTGTTGCATCTATTTTCCAGTCGGCTGTGTGGAACACTGAACCTGCGTCAGTGCGGATCATCAGGCAATGAGGTTCAGGAATAGAATGGGTAATAGCAAGAAACTGCACCGCAAAGGGGCCTATATGTTTGGTGTCACCGGTTTTCATTTCAATAATAGGCACTTTATCCAAAAGCCCCACTTCAGAGAGCTTACGACGCAGAATTTCAGCGGTAAAAGCTGTGGCATAAACAGGGCATTTGAAACGGGGCCAAAGTGCAGGCAAAGCGCCAATATGATCTTCGTGGGCATGAGTAATGACAATACCAGCCAGATGCTCCGGCTGTCTGGCAATAAAAGCCGGATCGGCCGCCACTACATCGGCTTTTTCTGAACTGTTTGGCTGCAGCGGACTGTTAAAAGTCACACCACAATCGACCATCAGCCAGTAACCGGCATGACCATATAAATTCAGGTTCATGCCAATTTCGCCTGTGCCACCTAAAGGTAAAAACCACAAATCAGCACGGCCCGGTATTAAATCCACTATTACAACTTCCTGCGCTTGTCACAACCACTGTTCAGAATACGGCTAGTGTAAGCCGATTGGTCCAGTCAGCCTAGTAATAAAGCGACGTGACAAAGCTTCTTTGGCTTTAATGCACAGGCCCGGCGCTTTGATCAATTTGCTGTTGCAATGATTTAGCAAAACCCAGCACAAACAGCAGTTCGGCCATTACAAACAAAGGCCCTATCAATAAACCCACCAGATCATCGACAAAAGCAGGTTTTTTGCCTTCAAAATAATGACCGATAAATTGCAAAACCCAACCCAGTACAAAAACAGCGACAGACCAGCCCAACCAGGCCGTGGTGCTGTCCAGCGCCACCAGTTGCAGTGCCAGCGCATAACAACTGGCGCTAAAGCCCAGCATCACCAGCCCCATACCCAGGCTTAAACGGAAATAAAACAGCAAAGAGCCAACCAGCAGCAAATGGGTGGCTGTGACACCAGCTGCTATCTCAAAGGACAATAAACTGAATAACGCAATCACAATCAGTGGGATACCGGCAAAATGGGTGTAAATATTACGTTGATCCCTGTGGTAATGGGCGTACTGAATTAAATGCTCTGCTAAGGTTTTCATAAGGTCCTCCGGCGTAAAAAAACCACTCTAAAGCAGAAAGACAAAGCGGCTCTGTCGGCTAACTGACAATCCGCCATTTTAATTTGACGGCAGTTCTGCAGCTTGTTTAAGTAACTGTAAATCCAGTACTTCGATTTGTGCGTAACTGGTGCGGATCACCCCGGTCGCCACCAGCTGTTGTAATAACTGATTAATAGTCTGGCGGGATAACGACAATAACTGCCCCAGTTGTTCCTGCTGCACCGGGATCAGATAAGGTTCATCCTGCTGATGCAAACGGCATAACATCACTAAACGCCGGGCCAGCCGCACTGAAGCGGGCAACAAACTCATATCTTCCAGCGCCTGAAACACCAGCCGCATTTTTTCAGTCAACAGTTGGCCAAAACGTTGCCACCAGAGTGGATCCTGCTGCACCAACAGCTGCAAGGCGGACGGATTCAGATGCAGCAACTGACAAGCCAGACTGGCGGTGGCGTCATGAGTGCGGACTTTACGGTCAAACAACGCTATTTCACCTATCCAGTCGCCGGCTTCCACTATGGTCAGTAAAGCTTCGCGGCCTGAGCTATGCACACCAGCGATCAGCAAAGCGCCGGATAACAGCACATAAATGCCATTAAACTCATCACCCCGGCTAAATAGCCGCTGCCCTGCGCTCAGTTGCACAGGTTTTGCATGAGCTAACAGTTGCTGTTGCTGACTTTCTGACAAAGCCGCAAACCAGTGGCTGTGCTCTTGAAGCTGTAGTGCAATATGCGTGGACATAGATAAACCTGAAACTGAATCCATCAAACTGTGCACAAGGTCGGAGATCCGGATAAAATCAGCAAGCACAGCAGC
>CBIMJC010000226.1:0-6662 GCA_966244125.1 uncultured Rheinheimera sp. | reverse complement strand
TACTGAAGGCCGGGTTGGGGGGCAAGCGGGGAATAATACCAACTGGAGAGATTCTGTGGGTGTCCGTGCTTCTGCCAGCAAAAGCTACAAATGGCTGGCTGGCACAAATACACTTGCACCTGGTATTGATACAGGCAACACCACCTTAGGTCCAGGGCACAGATACCGTATTACTATTGATTCAACAGTCAGCAGTCCGTCACAGCAAGTTCAGTTTAAACTGGAACGGCGTACATCCACCACCGGCTCTTACACTACTTTAATAAATACATTAGATCTGATGGCGCAGGACCAGTCAGCGCCGCCAGCTAATTTATTGCTCTCCTATACAGGTTCAACAGGCGACAACACCAATTTCCATGACATTACCAATATTCAGGTTTGCACACAAAAACCTTCTACACCTGTCGAGCTCGGGCCAAGTGTTCATCACTTTGAGCTGAGTTATCCTGTGCAGGGATTAACCTGTGAATCTTCGGCTGTGACCATCAAAGCCTGCGCCGATGCAAGCTGCTCTACTTTGTATACAGGCGCCGCTACTTTAAGCCTAAACGCCACCAATAGCGCATCCTGGGTTGGTGGAAATCAGGTGACTTTTAGCAATGGTCAGGCCACTAAATATCTGAGTAAAACGGCCAGTGGTGATTCGGTGATCAGTGTTGCTTCATCCAGTGTGGCAACCAGCGCTGCAGCGGTCTGTAAAGAGGGCAGCTCAGTCGATGCGGCCTGTAGTATGACTTTCCAGAATACGGGATTACGTTTTAGCACAGTACCCAACCAGGTCGCAGGTGTGCAGAGTACCAGTAAAGTGAAGTTGCAGGTTGTTCGTACTGATACCAATACAGGAGCCTGTGTAGCACGTGTAACACCGGCCACTGCGGTCAGGTTTGCTTATCAATGTGTCAATCCAACAAGTTGTGTTGTAGGGCAGACGTTTGAGATCAATGACTCTGTGCAATCAGTGAATGGATCAAGCTGCACAACCAGTTCTGGTTTTAGCTCTATAAGTGCAAATCCTGCTTCAGGCGTGACTCAATACACCAGCTTAGATCGCTGTTTTAATTCAAGTTCTGCAGAAACTGAATTTAATATTAAGTATTCAGATGTTGGACAAGTCAAACTGTATGCCCAGCTTCAGCTTGCTGCTTCAGGCAATGAGCCTGCTTTGTCATTAAGTCAGGAATCTAATGCTTTTGTGGTAAGGCCCTACCAGATTAATGTCACTACGGCTTTATCCTCTGCGACTGCGAATCCAGCCAATGCTGCTAATCCGCAAACTTTAGGTACCGGTAACGGGTTTATTGCAGCAGGAGAAGCTTTTCAGCTCTATGTTTCACCGATCAATGCTCAGGGAGCTATTACTCCTAACTATGGCAATGAGACAAGCCCAGAAACTGTTGCTGTTGATTTTGGTCAATTATTGCACCCAGTGGGAGGCGCCAACGGCACTTTAACTTCGGGTACAGCTTTTACCAAGATCAATAACGGGACTTACAGCAACAGGTTCCATAGCACTGGTTTTAGCTGGAATGAAGTGGGCAGCTTCAGTCTGCTGGCCAGAGTCGGAGACAATAATTATCTGGCATCAGGCGCAGGTGCTGAATTGACCAGTGTGCCTTATTCAGTCGGGCGCTTTTATCCCAGACACTACACATTAGCCAGCTCGTCATTTGGCAATACCTGCTTATCTTTCAGTTATATGGGGCAGCCTGCTATGACACTGGAGTATGAACTTCAGGCTAAAAATTTGGTTGGCGCTGTGACTCAGAACTATGGTCCGGGCTATGGTGTGCTCACTGTGCCGTCGGTGGTGCTGGAAAATGCTGACAATGGCACAGATCTCAGCGGCAGAATCAGTGTTCCAGCTTCCAGTTGGACCAGCGGTAAATATACGTTTTCACAGAGCAATCTGAGTTTTGACAAACTTACTATACCAGATGGTCCATATCTGTCTCTGATGGCTGGTGTCAGAGTTACCGATACTCTGGATGGCCGGGATCTGGAAGTAAAAAATATGAACCCGACGAGTGCCGGAGCTTGCGGTAGCAGCTGTGTTGCAGCCGCTGTTAGCGGAACTCTGGATATGCGCTTTGGCCGTTTAAAACTCATTGGCGGGGCGGTAGCTGATGCACCTGCGTTAACTGTCCCAGCTACAGTAATTAACTTACCTGTTGAACTTGAGGCTGAGTATTGGAATGGGCAAGCTTTTGTTACCAATACATTGGACAATTGCACAGCCGTGGATTCAACTCAACTACTGTTTCCTGGCACCCCTTTCACACAAGTTAAAGGCAGCCCGGCGTTCTTGACGTCTGGCTCCAGTCGCTTGGTGGCTCCTCAGCTACCTTCCATCTATTTCGAGGTGACTTCAGGATCCCCAACAGGCACCTGGCCTATTGAATACACTGCACCTGATTGGCTGAAGTTTAACTGGAAGCCGGAGACAGGACCTGTTGTACTGGAAAACCCAGCCAATGAAGTCAGTGTCGGCCGCTTCCGGGGCAACAAACGTCAAATCTTCTGGCAGGAAAGGTTGAACTAACACAGGGGAAACCTGATTGGGGGAGCAGGCCAAGCCATTTAGAGATAGGATTGTAATTTAACCCGGGAGGGGGAACCCCAACCCGGGTTGGATAACGCTTTGAAAATGTGCTTTAAAATGTCAGCAATACGTTTGAGTTAATGCGAACAGATGCCTGAATTTTCGTAGTGCCGCCTTCACAGTATTGCACCAGGTCCATAGCTAAAACGTCAAGGCTTGGGGATTCATCAGTGCCACTGTAGGCTATTTCATGGATGGTGAATTCGCCTCTTGATGTATTACAGCCCCTACCGTTGCCTGAAAAATCTAGCCCTGGTGTATTAAATGGTTGAAACGGATAGCGGCTGGCTCCAGTGTAATGCCCAGGGGTCAGTCGGGTGCCGTTGGCAGCAGAGAAACTCAGGTGCCAGTTATAGTTCTGATTGCCTTCACTGTATTCAATACTTGCTCTTATTGAATTCCACTGCCCAAACATGCTTACATAGTTCACAAAGCTGCCTTGGGTCTGATGCAGTACAGTCTTGCCCTGGCCTATGTAGTCGCCGTTATCACTTTTAAAATACAGCGTATTCAGCCCCTGAATGTAAGGAGACAATTCTACAAGGCTAGAATGAACATTGCCCTGAATGTCTGTGACTGTAACTTTCACCACGGGTTTTTCTGTTGGCAGATTCCCTGTGTAATAAAAGCTGGTTTCACTCTGATCGGCAGCGGTAAAGACCAGGCCGGTATTCGTTACTTCAGACCAACGATAAGTCAGACTCAGGTTAGTTTTAGACACTGACTGTGCGGCAGATAGTGTTGGATACTTACTCGAAGTAAAAACATCACTGCTGGTGCTAATTACGGCTTTTACTGCGTCATTTGCTTTGTAATTTTGCGCATCGGAAAAGGTGAAAGTGTAGCCTTTGGCTGAAGTCAGATTAAAAGAGCTCAAACCATAGTATTTATCCTGTTCCATGCCTTCAGGTACAAAAAGGATCAATTGAGAGCCTTTAATCTGGTATTCAACAGGCAGTCTTGGCGAATACCAGTCGCTTTGGAAATAAAGATCTAAATTCTGCGATGGCGCTAATTCACGTGAAAATTGCAGCACTATAGTGTCATTGGCGTTCAACCGGGACAGCTTTTCTGGCTGGTAGTGACCACTAAAGCTAAAATTATCGACCCTGAACTCAGATAAATAGCCGTAACTTAAACCAGGCAATGACCACAATACACCCTCAATTAAATCGTTCCAGTGCAGACTGAAACCAGATGTTGCACCGCTAAAGGTCACATTGGCTAATGAAGAGTTTTCTACATAGTTGGATTTCACTTCCAGCTTGTTATTTTTACTGTCGGTAATGCTGATTGCGCCTTCATGCGGGTATTCGCCGATAAAGCCTGCGAAGTTTTTGCTGCTACTAATAGTGAGCCCGCCTTTGAAACCTTCCACTGCTAAATTTGCCTGGAAAGCGCTGGTATAGAGCGCAGTTTTTATATCTAACTGATGACTTAATTGGGTGTTCGTCAGGCTATAAATGCCGTCGCTCTTAAAATTGAATCTGAGCTTGTTATTGAGCAAAGTTGGTTTGATCGTATATAAATCGGCAGTTTGAGTAATACGTAAATCGAAGGGATCCATCACAACTATGGCCGGAGCAGTGCTGATTTCAAGCGCAGTAAAATCAAGCTTGAGTTGAGTATCAGTATCTGTTGAGCCTGCCTTTACACTGATCACTGCGGTGCCATTAAGCACTTCGTCAAATTCCGGTACCCGGCAGTCTCTAAAGGTTTCTGTGACTACTGTATTGGCGGTTGCCTGACCTTTTGAAGAGATAGAACCAACCCAGTTTACAGACCTGGAGCCGCCATTGACGCACACCACTTCCACATTACGTTGCGTTTCGCTCAGATTTTGAAACCTGTTTGTGCTGTAGTAGCTCAGTTGCAGTAAAGCTTCCTGAAAGGCAAAAGCTAAAGGTGTCACGTCCCTATAGTTTTCTGCTGTCAATAATAAATCAGGTTGGTTAGAGACGGGGGGAGGAGAGGCTGAATCGCCGGAACCGCCCCCGCAAGCGGAAAGAGCTAATACAACTGATAAAGCAAAAATATTCTTCAACATAATCAAAGACGTCCTTGTATGAAACATAAGAGATGGATAGTTTAATGATGTTTTTATGTGAAGTAAAAGTTAAATTGTAGCGACTGTGTTTAATTCTGTTCAGTGTATCCAAAGTAGGGGGCAGCTTGTCCCGCCACTACTATCTGTACCTTGTGATTATCTGGTAGGCGGATACAAAGCTTTTTGAGATTGGATTTTAATTTTAGACGGACGGGACCAGGCCCGCGCCCCACAATCCCCCGGAGAGGGGAGTCCATACATCTACGACTTATATTCTCACCAAAACAAAACTTAACTCCATTCACCTTGTCTGACAATGAAACATTTGGCTTTTCAATAGCTTTGGTTTAATTTGGTAAAAACTAAAGATAAAGCTATTTTCTTGGCGTTTTGTTACTTAAAATAACCACCATTTTGTCGGGCACCTTGTGTCACCACCTCTTAGTTAAAAAGGATTAGTCTGTTCCATGTTAAATAAATTGCGTGGTCTGTTTTCAAATGATCTGTCGATCGACCTGGGGACAGCCAATACACTCATCTATGTAAAAGATCAGGGCATAGTTCTAAACGAGCCTTCAGTAGTTGCTATTCGTCAGGAAAGAACTGGCGGACCTAAGAGTGTTGCGGCCGTTGGCCACGCAGCCAAGCGTATGCTGGGCCGTACTCCGGGCAATATCAAAGCCATTCGCCCAATGAAAGACGGTGTGATCGCCGACTTCTACGTGACGGAAAAAATGCTGCAGCATTTTATCAAACAAGCGCACAGCAACAGTTTCCTGCGTCCTAGCCCACGAGTACTGGTTTGTGTGCCTTGTGGTTCTACACAAGTAGAGCGCCGTGCTATCCGTGAATCTGCTCAGGGTGCTGGTGCCCGCGAAGTCTATTTGATCGACGAGCCTATGGCCGCTGCTATTGGTGCAGGTTTACCCGTGTCTGAAGCGACAGGTTCTATGGTGGTTGACATTGGTGGTGGTACTACTGAAGTTGCCATTATTTCTCTGAACGGTGTGGTGTATTCCTCTTCTGTGCGTATTGGTGGTGATAAGTTTGATGACGCCATCATCAACTACATCCGCCGTAACTACGGCATCCTGATTGGGGAAGCCACTGCTGAACGTATCAAAACCGAAATTGGTTCTGCGTACCCAAGCGACGAAATTCTGGAAATTGAAGTCCGTGGCCGCAACCTGGCTGAAGGTGTGCCCCGCAGCTTCACCATGACCAGCAACGAAATTTTAGAAGCTTTACAAGAGCCATTGGCTGGTATCGTTTCTGCGGTGATGGTTGCACTGGAACAATCTCCGCCAGAACTGGCTTCTGATATTTCAGAGCGTGGCATGGTATTAACTGGTGGTGGTGCTCTATTGCGTGATTTAGACCGTCTGTTGATGGAAGAAACCGGTATTCCTGTGGTTGTTGCTGATGACCCGCTGACTTGTGTGGCGCGTGGTGGTGGTAAAGCCTTAGAAATGATCGATATGCATGGCGGTGATGTATTTAGTTACGACTAACAAGTCAGTCCTGAATGAAACCTATCTTTGAGCGTGGCCCATCTCTGCCATTAAGACTGTTTCTTGCAGTCTTATGCAGTGTTGGGCTGATGACGCTGGACAGATTTACCGACAGCTCCACACAGTTGCGTAGTTATTTAACCGCAACTGTGAGTCCTTTGTATTATCTGGCCAATTTACCCCAGGCCATGATGTCCGATGCCTCTGAACAATTTATGTCGCATCAGCGTTTACTGGAGCAAAACCAGAAGCTGCGTGAAACTCTGCTCAGACAAAACACCCAGATGCAGCGCCTGCAGTTTTTGCAGCAGGAAAATGACAAACTGCGTTCCCTGTTAGGCTCAGTGCCTGTCGCCGACAATAAACGTCTGGTGGCAGAAGTGCTGGCTGTGTACAGTCATCCATTCAGTAACCAGATAGTGATCAACAAAGGCAGCAACGACGGTGTAGTCGCACAGCAGCCTTTAATCGATGATTTAGGTGTGCTGGGACAAATTGTCAG
>CBIMJC010000225.1:0-6663 GCA_966244125.1 uncultured Rheinheimera sp. | reverse complement strand
AATGCTGAATAAATCATTGCTCGCCTTAGCTTTAGCGCTGGCCTTAACAGGCTGTGGCAAAGCGCCGGAACAAGCTTCTGCCACTGCTGTTGAAACCCCTGCTGCTGTCACCCAAACTGTTGCTCAAAGTACAGAAGCAACACAAGCCTGGTGGCAGGATGCAGTGTTTTATCAAATCTGGCCCCGCAGTTTTTATGACACCAACGGCGACGGCACAGGTGATTTTAAAGGCATCGAAGCTAAGCTGCCGTATTTGCAGGATTTAGGCATTAACGCCATCTGGTTAACGCCTATGTTTGAAGCCCCTTCTTATCATGGCTACGACTTCACCGAATTTTATGAAGTAGAGCAAGATTACGGTTCTATGCAGGATTTTGAGCAGTTGGTGCAGGCGGCCAAAGCCAAAAATATTAATATTATCCTCGATTTAGTCATCAACCATATCTCCGACAAACACGACTGGTTCCAGCGTTCTGCCAAAGGTGAAGCTCCTTATAAAGATTATTTTGTCTGGCGTGAAGAAATGCCCACAGATGGCTGGGGGCCAGCCTGGAGTACAGAAGTCAAACCAGAAGCTGTCTGGCACTACAACGAAGAACGCAAAGCTTATTACTACGCCGCTTTTGGTGCCTCACAACCGGATCTGAATTTAAAACACCCTGATGTGATAGCCGAAATGAAAAAGATGGCCAAATTCTGGCTGGACAAAGGGGTTGCAGGTTTCCGTTTAGACGCTGTGCGTTATGTGCAGGAAGATGGCCCGCAGCATAGGGCTGATACACAAGGCACTATCGACTACTGGGTCGACTTTACTCAGTATGTAAAAAGTGTCAAACCTGACGCTTATCTGGTGGCCGAAGCCTGGGTTGACTTGCCTATAGCGGCCAAATACTGGGGCGATGGCAAAGGACTGGACGCAGGTTTTGATTTTGAGTTTGGCTACAAAGTGCTGGAGCTACTGAACGCGGGCAAACAAAATGCTGAGTTTGGCACTATGCAACAAGGTGCCGGCCCGCAAGCCGACAATCTGCTGATGGCGAATTTGCAACAACGTAAAACCACCTCAGCGCCTATGGAGTTTTTTAGCCCCTTCCTGACCAACCACGACCAGCCGCGTTTAAGCTGGCAAATAGGCCAGGACTTTAACAAAGCCAAGCTGGCCGCGGCTTTGTTATTCAGCTCACCAGGCACAACTTATATCTATTACGGTGAAGAAATTGCGCTGACTCAGGCCTCGGATAAAGAGCATTTACACCGCCGCTCTCCTATGTTCTGGGACAACAGCGCTCAGGCCGGTTTTAGTACAGCGGAAAAAGTCTGGGTGCAAAGAGACGACTTATTCCCACCTCAGGCTGAAAGTAGCTGGTGGACACCTTTCCTGGCCGCTCAGCAACAAGGTCCGAATAACGTCGCAGCTCAGCAGGCCGATGCGAAGTCGGTCTGGTCTTTGTATAAATTCCTGATCCAACAAAAAGCCAAGCGTGCCGAGTTTGGTATAGCAGGGGATTACAAAGCAGAGTTTTTAGCCGAAGGTAAGTTACTGAAAATTGTCCGCTCTTTAGGGGATAAACAGAGCCTGATGCTGCTGAACTTATCGGCCGAAACTATGGCCGTTCCGGCTGATCTGGTGCCTGCCGGTATGAAGGCGACCTGGCAGGAAGATGACACACCAGAGTTAAGCGCCCATCAGTTGCAAATCTGGCAAAACTAAAGCTGACCCTGAGTCACAGCTGCTTTTTAGCTGTGACTCGGCTCAAAGCTTATTGCTTAAAATACAGCCTGTTATTGGCGTAGTCCATCACCAGGCGACCATGTTTGAAGGCGTTGATCCCCATCAGCATAAAAGCTTTATCCTTATAGCCCAGAAATTCAAACACATGCATATCGGCCAGATAAGAGCGGGCTTCGTTTACCTGTTGGCCATTCAACTGATAGCTTAAACCTGCCAGCATCTGCCGATCCTGCGTATGTCCTGTCATGCCGCCGGTTTTTTCTGTACCGCTGATCTTGAGGCCCGACAGTTGTTTATACAAAGGGGTATTGATAAAGCTATGGTGTGCGCCGGTATCCAGCAACACATCAGCCCTGACTCCCTGTACCTGCGCCTGCAGACGGATAAAGTTGTTTTCAATTTTAAACGGGGCCTGATGCAAACCAGTCACAGCTGCCGCCTCACAAGCACCCCGAGTCAGGCTGACCTTTGTCTCCTTAAAGTTCAGATCCACACAGTAGTGATGTAAAAAGTCATGGCCCAAAATGCCCGGCATTTTGCCATCCGGCAGGGTCAGTTTTTTCAGGTCCTGCACCAGATAGTTCAGCTCTTGATGTTCGAACTGGCCTACTTTTGTGCTGTGGATTGTGGCCGACTGCATTTGTACAGCGCCTGTCGCTCCGACCGCGTTATCTGTGCTCAGCGCTTTATCATCCAGTTTTAATAAAGGCAAAATGCTTTGCGGTAATAAACCGGTTTGAGCTGCTGTGTCCAGCACCATAGGGTAGTTTTCCAGCTGATTCAGGTTGGCCCTGATATAAGCATGGCCTTTGGCGGTAAATTCCATAGGGAAGTGTTGTGTCTGGGCTTTCGCCTGCAGGCTCAGGCAAGATACAGCAGCAATCAGGCTCAGTGAGGTTAGTGTTTTCATCAGTGGCTCCTTAACCAGGGTTCTGGTTGCCACTGTACAAAACAGATGTCAGGAAATTATCAAGAAATGGCAGAAACTGCAGGCAGTCGCAGATAAAAACTGCTGCCTTTGCCCGGTTCGCTTTGCACGCTGATCTGGCCTTGCATCAGCTGTGTCAGCTGTTTGCAAATGGCGAGCCCTAACCCTGACCCCTGTTGTTTACCGCTGAAGGGATCACGATAAAAACGTTCAAACACCAGTTCCGCAGGCTGGGCCTGAATACCTGGCCCCTGATCGGCCACTTCCAGTTGCCAGTCTGTTCCAACAGAACGTATCGACAGCCGGATTTTTTTCCCTGCCGCGCCGTATTTAAAAGCGTTATCCAGCAGATTGGTTAAAACCTGACGCAAACGCAGTGGGTCGGCCAGCACCAGAGCTTGCTGCAACTGCAGTTCAAACTCCAGCCCTGCCTGCTGAGCCAATGGCAAATAGGCCTGATGCAGTTGCTGCAATAGCGCAGCTGCATCCACCTGCTGCAATTCTGCTTTGAGCTGACCTGCTTCACTTAACGACAGCAGCCGCAGGTCTTCGACTAAGCGGGTCAGGTTTTGTAAATCATCCAGCAACTGATCCACCTGCACTGCATCGGCCTGTAACAAACCATCCTGAATTGCTTCGAGTCTTGAACGCAAGGCAGTCAGTGGTGTACGCAGCTCATGGGCAATATCCGAACTCATTTGTTTGTATTGCTGCTGCAGACGCTGCAGCTTAGCGGCTAACTGGTTAAAACTCTGGAAAATATGGCCGACTTCATCCGTGCGCTGACTGTCCAGCTGTACAGACAAATCTCCTTGTTCCAGCCGGGAAAATCCGGCTTTAAGCTGATGCATAGGACTGAGTAAATAACGGGCTCCCAGCCAGGCAAGGACTACCGCCACCGCAGATAACACGCCAAACCACAAGGCAAAGCTCTGGTGTAAGGAGGTTCGCAGTGTATCTTCTCTGTTGCCAATACCGAGCAGGCTTTTTGGCAAAGTTAGCACGCCATACGTCTGGCCTGCGATCTGTACCGGCAGTGGATCGTTAATTAAATAAATCACACTGGTTTTATTGTCCGGCCCTTTCAGTTTCAGATGAAAGCCACGTTCAGTGTCATCAGAGTCCAGACTCAGCTCTGCATCAGTCAGACTGCTGTGCTGCAGTTTTCGGTCGAGCAAAATTAAAAAATGATGCTGGGGGAACTGCTGAGTTAACTGCAGCAGCAGGCTCTGGCCGGTACTGGCCTGATGCTGTTGCAGCGCCTGTTCCATCTGATCCGGGGCAGGGAGAGATTGCTCCAGAATAATAGTGCTGCGTTTATGAAAATCGATCAGCGCATTAGTGGCGCTTTGTAATGACAACAGGTAATAGCTGCCCAGCATCAAAAAAGTACAAAAGCCAACCAAAAGCGCAATTTTAGTGCGGATTTTCATCAGACAACCTGCCAATAAACTGATAGCCCAGCCCATGCCGGGTTTGAATAAAACGTGGTTGCTGACTACTGTCGGCCAGCTTTTTGCGTAAGTTAGTCAGGTGAGTATCAACAGTGCGTTCACTGACTGCTGTATCGTCAGGCCAGACTTTGTCCAGCAAAGTCTGGCGATCAAACACCCTGTCTGGCTGACTGGCCAGGGTCTGTAACAACAGGTATTCAGACTTGGTCAGTTTTAGCTCTTGCTGATCCAACCAGACCAATTGAGACTGCATATCCAGGGTTAAACCGTCAAACTGCAGGGTTTTACGCTGATGGCCTTGTTGGCTGCGTTTGAGTAAAGCCTGTACTCTGGAGACTACTTCGCGTGGGCTATAAGGTTTACAGACATAATCGTCTGCACCCAACTCAAAACCTTCAATCCTGTCTTCTTCAGACACCCGGGCTGTGACCATAATGCACGGTATTTGTTTTTGTACTGCCTGCTGCAATAAATCGCGGCCATCACCGCCGGGTAACATTACATCCAGAATGGCCAGATCAAAACTCAGATTATTCAGGGCACGCCGCGCGTCCGCTGCATTGGCATAATGTTGAACCTGATAACCCTGTTGCTGCAAATACAACAGCAATATGTCGGCAATACTTTGTTCGTCTTCGACATAAAGTAAATGGCTGCTTCTGGTTTTCATGACCACTCCTGAAACAGAAGAGTTATTCTGACAAATGAGGTTTTGCCGGGGATTCTGTCACAGGCAAGTCGATATAAAAACTGCTGCCCTGGCCAGCTGTACTGTCAAAAGTTAAAGCGCCACCATGTTTTTCCACTATAGATTTGCTGATACTCAAGCCTAAGCCTGTACCACCAAAATTGCGCACATCTGAGGTGTCGGATTGACTGAAAGGTCTGAAAATCAAGGCTTTAAAATCTTCGTCTATACCAGGCCCCTGATCGGTAATGCTGATACGGATCTGCTGATCTTTTTGATGAACCTGTAGCTGTATTGTCGAGTCGGCAAAAGAAAACTTAGCGGCGTTGGACAATAAGTTTGCCAGTACCTGCAGAAGACGGTTGTTGTCGGCCCAGATCCATAGATCCCCGGGGACAGGGCCAAGCTCGATGCTGACTTTATGCTGCTGGGCATAAGCGGCCATTTGTTCAGCGGAGCAGTGCAACAAAGACGCCAGCTGTACTTTGGTAAAATGGAAATTCATCTGACCAGCTTCAATTTTTTGCATATCCAATATGTCATTTATCAGCCGGATCAGCCGTTGGCTGTTTTGCTCTGCCAGTTCCAGCATGTTATGTATTTTGGGGGGCACTTCCCCCAGGGCATTACCCAGAATCAGCCCCAAAGCACCGTGGATGGAAGTTAAAGGTGTGCGCAGTTCATGGCTGACAGTAGAAACAAAACGGTTTTTCAGTAAATCCAACTGCTTACGGGCGCTGATATCTTCATAGACTGCTATACCAAAAGTCAGTTCACCATGTTCGTTATAACCGGGTCGTCCCCAGGCTTGCATCTGGTGGCGAATACCGTCCCGCTCAATATCCATTTCCTCTGCCTGACAGATCTCCCCAGCCAAAGCTTTGGCTGCAGGCATTTGTTCTGCCGGATAAATATTATCTGTGCCTGTGATAAAGGCTAAAGGCTGTGCCGGGTGCGGGCCTAAAAGTTCTTCTGCGGCTTTGTTGTGGTAATAAGGCTGTTGGTTTTTATCCGAAACGACGACGCCCATAGGCAAATCATCTATCCATTGTCGGAACTGGTGTTGAGTGGTGATCTGTAAGGATTCGGTGTAAGTGATAAAAGTACGGACCACAACAAAAAAGGCGATAAAGTTCACGATCAGGTAGGTGGCCCATGAGGCCGGATCCGCCATATAACGGGTGACACTAACCGGAATATGCAGATAACCCAACATAAAACCCATAGCTGTGCCGATCAGGCTGAACAAGGTTGCCAATGCCAGCGCCATGGCGACTTTGGCGTTGTACAGGACGTAGCCCACCACACAACTTAACACCAGCCACCAGACTCCGGGAGAGGCAAAGCCAAAAGTCAAAGCGCCGGGCAAACCTATCAGCCAGAATACCAGGATCAGCAACACCCCTTTGCTGCGCAGAGGCATCTTGTGGCAGACCAAAGCCCCCGCTACCAGGAACAAACCCACTATTGCATGCACGGTATAGACAGGTAGCCAACCCGTGTTCAGAGAACGGGCGACGGAAAGTGGTACTCCAATCAGTGCAATAAGCGCAAAGCTACGCCACAAGGAGTTGGTAAACTTGTGTCGGATTTCGCTGAGCTGACGCTGCAACTCAGTAGTGGAGGCGCTCTGGGATTGGCTCAAAAATCCGTGTCTCTGCATGGTTCATCAGCTCACTCTAACCAGCGGCGCAACAAGGTGCAATCTCTGCTTCAGCCTGAAGCTGAAATAAAGCTTAAACCCCAGAGATAAAGTTATAAGGCGAAGGTTGCAACTCAGCTTGAATTCAGGCTACAACTACAGGGTGACCGTTTCTGCAGCCGCAGATGGCAGTTGCTGTGTTGAACCTGGGTCACACAG
>CBIMJC010000224.1:0-6710 GCA_966244125.1 uncultured Rheinheimera sp. | reverse complement strand
TCAGACACTCCCAGCCTTAAAACCTTGGCCACCCAATTTTGTCCGGCTCGCGCCCCAATGGGGATTTGGTGCCAATAGCTGGAAATGATTTCCTGATCAATCGCAAAGAACAAAAATGGCGCACACTGCAAGCCCTGCCGCCAATATTTTGTATTATGAATTTTTATTTACTGGTGCTAGTAATCCCACGTTTGGTCCGTAACCCTCTTTAAAAACCCACAAATGGTAGATATTGGCAGTGTCAATAACTCTGTCTTTTTCTGGGTATACTTCAATTGCCACGACATTTTCACCAACAACCTGATCCTTAATTTCTTGGAAAATGGTCCAAGAGTGAATTGGTAAACTATCCATCCTTTTTATTGCAAGACGAAACTCAAAAGGATGATTATCTAAAATTTTATGCTTCTCTATGACAAATTCCCTATTCTCATCGGTAAATACGGCTTCGATCAAGGCATCTGTTGACCTTGCGAAGTGTGTGAATTTTTCATTAATAGCTAACTTCAAAATGCAGATTACTCCGTTACATAACGCTCGTTACAAATACGAGCAACTTGTTGAGAGACGGTAGGTTATATTTTGATGGCGTTTATCATGTTTCATTTGGGGATTTCATTCTTAGCTATTGCAATTAATACTGGCAAATGTTCATCAACTATTTTTTTTACGGCAACCGATAGTGTAAATAGCCACTCAGCACGTCCTTCAGGCGTATACATGTCAGGCATACTATCTTCGTGAATTTGAAAACGAATATGCATTAGTTTTTCATTAGCTTGAGACAAGTTTTCTTGGAACGCATCTGACAAAAACAAGCTTCCGATTGCACTACGCTTAGAAATGACTCTTAAAGGTTCGTCATACTTAACATCAACGTTAATAGTTGGCTCACAGCAATGAGATGCTCTTTGATACTCAGACCAGCAGTCCAACTCTTCAAAAGCCTCTATGATTTCCTTATATATTGCCTTCCTCTCGTTCCATAATTTTTCTTTTTTGAACTTACTTAGTGCCAGAAGCGAACCCAGATAAGCAGCTATAAAACCAACATTAATAGGTGCTAGAAAATTTGATATTGCATCAATTTCCACTAAACCCTCCTGAAACACAAAGCACATAAACGGCGAATAACTTGCTGTGAATCCAGCGCCTACTGGGCGTGATGTATAGGGCGCAAATTAGCATGTTATTGGTCCGACAGGGCACCCCTCTGGTCTCATTGAATTCCAAGTGGATATGAGCTCTGCTTTATTTTGTTTATGCCACTTCTTGATATTCTTGAACCACTTTCTAAGACCTCCATTTGGGTAGAGCGGCGTGGCATCGTCAATACGAAAGCTATTCTCCTCCCCGTTATATTTAACATGGAAGTGAGGTGGGGGGTGTTCATCTGAGTAAATGTGCATCTTTAAGCCTCCGAGCGCACCTACAGCAGCCTTTTCAAAGTAAGTGTATTCGCAACCATCGTCTCGTTCATCCGCCAACTCGATTATATAGCCACGCTTCATTCCTGCTTCAAGAGACTTAAGTGACTCTGAGTCAAACTCAATTTTCCAATTCATAACTAATACCTGCTAACGCTTACCAGACGGATCCATGCTTGCAAGTCTGGCATTTTCTTGTATTTTCCCTGATTTATACTCATACCAAACTAGTGCTTATGTACCTCTTTTTCAATGTATTTTTCTAAAACTTACTAAATGGCTTCAGACAAAATTTATACAGGCAATACGCTAGCCGTGCTTCAACCCACAGCAGTTCAATAACTGACGATTTAACCCTTGATTACGCAAAGTTTTAGGCGACTACAACGGTGCTTTACAGAGGAGAGAGAAAAGACATTAGGTTCGTTTTAACCGCCCTTTCACCAAACTAAACCAATTCTCTGTGGTCTGCGTATAACAAGGTCTATTGATCACAAGCGGCGAGAGCTTTTATGTTAACTGAATCTGCTTTAGTGGTGCGCGGCGCTCTTGAGGCTGCCGGGCTGGAAACTCCTATGCTGGATAATGGCTTGTCCGCTGCTCAGAAAAAACAGCGTTTAACTGAATTGATGACGCAAGTGGTGCAGACGCTTGGCTTGGATTTAGCAGACGATAGTCTGGCGGAGACTCCGGCCCGTATTGCCAAAATGTATGTCGATGAAGTGTTTTCTGGTTTGGATTACAGCACTTTTCCAAAGATTTCGATGATCGACAATAAAATGCGTGCTGACGAAATGGTCAAGGTGCAGAACATCAGCTTTACCAGCACTTGTGAGCATCATTTTGTCACTATAGATGGCACTGCCACTGTGGCTTATATACCGGGCAAAACCATTATTGGTTTGTCGAAGCTGAATCGTATAGTGCGGTTCTTTGCGCAGCGGCCGCAGGTGCAGGAACGTTTAACTCAGCAAATTCAGGTGGCTTTGCAGACTTTGTTGGGTGTGAAGGACGTGGCTGTCAGCATCGACGCTGTACATTATTGCGTGAAATCCCGCGGGGTGATGGATACCAGTTCCAGCACTAAAACTATGGCTTTGGACGGCCGTTTTAAAACCGATTCCGCAACTCGCTCCGAGTTTTTATCGAAGTTTTAAACCCTTCGTCCTTGAAGCCGCAGCTTTGTTGGCTGCGTTCTCTCGCCCCAATCACATAGTGTGTCTATGTTCATGGGGACTCGTTTGCTTGCCGCCGCGTTGCAGCCCCAATTACTTTGGGTTTTAACTGGTTGAGTTTGGTTGCAACTGGCACACTAGGCGTATTAATAGTTGCCAAAGGCGAATGCTATGTTAGCCGGTATTCATCATGTGGCGCTGATTTGCAGTGATTATCAGCGCTCCAAACACTTCTACACTGAAATTCTGGGTTTAAAAGTTCTGGCTGAACATTACAGAGCTGAGCGTTTGTCTTACAAACTGGATTTGCAGTTGCCTGATGGTAGTCAGCTGGAGTTATTTTCTTTTCCCAATCCACCGCCTCGCCCCAGCACTCCTGAAGCTCAGGGCTTACGCCATTTAGCTTTTCAGGTGCTGGATGTAGCGCAGATGGTGGCGCATTTAGAAGCCAGGGGTATTGAAGTTGAACCTGTGCGGATTGACCCTTATACAGAGCGCCTTTACACCTTTTTTAAAGACCCTGATGGTCTGCCGCTGGAGTTGTACCAAATAATGCCAGCTGAGCTGAGGCGCTAAAATCAAAGGGCTGCGCCGCTTTAGGTTGAACCGCCTGATAATCAAAGCCCAAAACGGCGGCCATTGTGGCTGCCATCTGACCTTGTTGCCAGCTTCCCTCTGTGCGGATTAAACCCGCAGCCGGAATACCTGGGCCCATAGCAGCCAGCCAGATTTGTTCTGAACCGGCAATTTGTGGCACTGGTCCTTTATAACCTGGCACAGCTGCACTTTTGCCATGAGAGCGCCACTGTGCCGCTTCGCCCCGGCCGTGATCTGTGCTGATCAGCAAGGTGGTTTGGTCACGGTAATAGGGGTCGTTTTGTAATTCCTGCCATAAGTCGGCAATAAACTGATCACTGCGGTGAATAGCCGCCAGATACTGATCATAGTGACCTAAATGAGCAAAATCGTCCGCTTCACCCAGGGCTATATAGAGCAATTTAGGTTTATGCAGGCGCAGATGCTCCAGCGCAAATTCCTGAGTAAATACATCCAGTCGTACTGAGGCAAAAGGGCTGGGGGTTTTAGCCTGCAACTGATTCAGATACTGTTGTTTTTCGCTGAGTTTACCTTGTTCCGACATAAAACCGGCATTCACCGTCAGGCCTGAACGTTTGGTATTTAAGATATAAGGAAACAGATCCCAGGAGCCAAAAGCCGCCACTTTATGCTGCAGTTGTGGCTGTTGGTTTAACCATTCCAACACTGTCACGTTCGGGTTGGCTATTTTGTTATTGCTGTGAATAGCAGGGTCGGAAAAACCTGCCAGTAGTTCCTGATAACCGGGGTAAGAAATCTGATAAGGGTTGCTGACATTAATAGTTGAACCCAGAGTGCGGTTGCCGACAGCAACACCTTGCTGCAGCACAGTGTTATGCAAAAAGGGCATCAAAAGTTCAGGTTGGCCCGGTTTAAAGGCGCGGATCAACTCTGGTGTTTTGACCCACTGCGATTGTTGATAAAGGTTTGGGTCTGCTCCGGCAAACACTTCCTGCCAACGCACTCCGTCTATGCTGACTAACACCACTTTAGGTTCAGCCTTCAGGCTCAGTGGCAGTAATAACAGCAGTGCCAGAATCCAGTTTAGTTTCATCGTTTTGCCCCAACAGCTGTGGATTGGAGCCGATCCTGCCAGCGGAACATGACAACAAAGCTGAAAACTGATGGCAATTCGGTGACAAGGTGCTTAGCAAAGATAAAAAAGCTTGCGTTGCCGGGGCTCAACGCTGAATATGGTCTGTACAAAAATAGCCGTCTGGAAGTATATCCGACGGTCATAAATTTAGGTCCCCAAGGTGCGTGTTTATGTCCGATTTTAGTTTTCAGCAGGCCTTTGAATGGCTAAGTTCCGCCATTGCCTCTGTAGTGTTTTATGCCATTCCTATTAATGGTTCTGCTTTACCTGTGACAGTGCTCTGGCTGGTGCTGGGCGCTATTGTCTTTACCTGTTATCTGGGCTTTATCAATATCCGTGGTTTTCGCCATGCAATACGGGTGGTGCGTGGCGATTACGCCGAGAAAACCGACAAAGGTGATATCAGTCAGTTTCAGGCCTTGTCAGCCGCTTTATCCGGCACTGTGGGCACAGGCAATATTGCCGGTGTGGCTGTAGCCATTGCTTTAGGTGGGCCAGGTGCGACCTTCTGGATGATAGTGGCGGGCTTTTTGGGCATGACCACCAAGTTTGTTGAATGTACGCTGGCAGTGAAATACCGGGTTTACAACGCCGACGGCAGCACGTCGGGTGGCCCTATGTATTACATCAAAGCGGCTTTGGATAAATATGGACTGCCAAGGTTAGGTAGTTTTTTAGCCGCCTTTTTTGCTATTGCCTGTGTCTTTGGTTCGGCTGGTTTTGTCCACGTCAATCAGGGCTTTTCGCAAGTGAAGCTGGTGACAGGTTATGATAATGCCTGGGTTTTTGGTCTGGTCTATTCGTTTTTAGTGGGCTTGGTGATCGTAGGGGGTATTCAAAGCATAGCCCGTGTCACCAGTAAATTAGTGCCTTTGATGTGTGCTATTTATTTGTCGGCCGCTTTTGTGTTTTTAGCCATGAATGCGGGCGCTATTCCTGATGCTATCTGGACCATTTTGCGCAGCGCTTTTGCGCCTGAAGCTGCTTACGGTGGTGTAATAGGTGTGATTATTCAGGGCTTTCGCCGTGCTGCTTATTCTAACGAAGCAGGTATTGGTTCTTCCCCTATAGCCCATTCGGCGGCCCGCACTAAAGATCCTGTGTCTGAAGGTTTTGTCGGTTTGCTGGAGCCTTTTATCGATACCGTCATTATTTGTACAGTGTCTGCTTTGGTGATAGTGGTCAGTGGGGTTTATCTGCAACCTGGTCTGGATGGTGTGCAAATGACGTCCGCTGCTTTTGGCTCAGTGTTTGACTGGTTCCCGCTGGTGCTGATGGTGGCGTTGTTGCTGTTTGGGTATTCAACTGTAGTGAGCTGGTCTTTTTATGGCTTAAAGTCCTGGACTTACTTATTTGGCCACAGCGATTTTACCCAGCGTAGTTTTAAAGTGTTGTTTTGTACTGTGGTGGCTATCGGGGCTGTGCCTAATATGCTGGCGGTGTTTGATTTTATCGACTCCATGATCTTTTTAATGGCAGTGCCGAATATTCTGGCGTTGTATTTGTTATTACCGGAAGTGAAGCAGGATTTAAAAGCTTATTTGCTTAAGCATAAAGCCTGAGTAAAAAAGGCAGCACATGGAGTTGCTGCCTTTTTACCTTTCAAAACCAATCACTTGGCTAAATAAGCATAAGCCGTGATAAAAGCCGTTTCCTGAAAACCTTTTAGGCCTGTTTCTTTAAAGTCGACAGGTACAGGGTGACGCGACAACTGCTCTTTAATAAAAGCGCTGGTCAGAATTTCAGTTTTGACATTAGTTAATAACTGTAAGGCCGCTTCCATCTTAAAACCAACAGCGCCACCGGCAAACTTGCCTTTTTGTGGCCGTTCACGAATGACAAAAGTGTCGATTTTGTAGTCTTCGGCCAGTTTGGCAAAGACAAACTGAAATTTCTTCATTTGCTCGCTGTCCTGATCTTTGAGCAGTGGCAAACGCACAGTGCGGCAATCCGGAATATCAAACAGGCCACTATTGCTTGCCAATAAACATAAAATGGCTTCACTGCCTTTCATTTCAACACCACAAACGCGCATAGGAATATCTCTGACTAACTCAAGTTGGGCCTATTATGACAGCTTAATAAGGAAAAACTATAGCCAAATATGCCGCAGCCCCCATCCTTTGCCCCCGCCGGCGTGGCGGCGAGTAAGGGCATAAATCCCCTAAGTAATTGCGGTCAACTGTAGGGGCGCGGGTTTATCCCCGCCCGTCCGGCGACAAGGGATTGAGGCCCTGGGAGCATAGTCCACTATGCGACTTGGGCGAAAGCACGCAGTCAACAAAGCTATGGCTGCAAGTCGGCGGGGAACCCCCTAAGTAATTGCTGTCAGAGCGAGGCGACAAGGGATTGAGTCCCCAGGAGCATAGTCCACTATGCGACTTGGGCGAAAGCACGCAGTCAACAAAGCTATGG
>CBIMJC010000223.1:0-6724 GCA_966244125.1 uncultured Rheinheimera sp. | reverse complement strand
TAAGCTGTAACCTAATAATTCGGGTCAGAGCGAAGCTGGGGGTCAGGCCGTGGATCTTGAATTTATCAAATTAAAGATCCAAGGCCTGACCCCCCGATGGTTATTTCATCTCTGCAATAATAGCCTGCAAGCCTTTCAGTGAGGCCTCAACACTTTGCATTGGAGTCATGCCTGCCGGGTAAGATTCCTGTTCTACCACCAGCCATTGAGTGCCACCTATAGTTTTGTTGGCCGTGATCAAAGCCTTCCAGTCGGTAGTGTCTTTACCAAGAATTGGATCTTCTGTATTACCAGGTTCCGGTGCTGAAGCTTTGTAATGCGTAGTGATAGTGCGGCCCGGATAAGCTTTAACAAAGTCGACCGGATCTTTGCCTGCCACTTCAGTCCAGCCCACGTCTTGCTGCAAAATCACTTTGCTGTTAGTGTTTTTACCTATCACATCCCAGGGCGTTTTGCCCATGTCGCCCAGCATTTCTGGCTTGTGGTTGTGATAACCGACCTGCATGCCATGTGGTGTCAGTTTTTCCTGCACTGCAGCTAAGTCAGCGGCCACTTCCTTTGCGCCTTCCACGGTAAAAGCACGTTGGTCCATAGGAATGATTAAATAATGGCAATTCAGCGCTTTATAAAAAGCCACTGTGGCTTCCAGTTGTTCCGGGCTTAACTTTTCAAAAGGCACATGAGCCCCTGACACTTTTAAGCCCAGTTTGTCTAAAAATGCTTTTAAGCCAGCGGCATCATTAGCGTATTTGCCAAAAAAACCTGCAAATTCAACACCATCAAAACCCATAGCTGCAAGCTTAGTCAAAGTGCCTTCAAAATCGGCCTGCATCGCGTCTTTGACAGACCATAACTGCACGCTCAATTGTGGTGTTGTCGCCTTCACAGGCGCTGTATTGGCATAGCTGAAGCCCGGGGCTGTGCTGGCTAACACCAGACTCAGCACCCCGGCAGTTTTTGTCAGTTTTCTGTTGAAAAAATGCATAACCCTGTCCTTTTTATTGTCATTGAAAGCGATTTCAGAGTGCTTGATTTTTGCTTATAGATCAATGCTAAATGCGTTGGTTGGTGGGTTCCGGCCGGATTAAATTACAACATAAAATAAAAGGGCTGCGCTGCTGCAGCCCAAAGCTCAAGTCTAACCGGATTTAGCCTTTAATCTGACCAATAAACTGGCGATAGCTGCCACTGTGGCCAGGCTGATGACTCCAGTCCAGCCATACTCTGCCAGCGCAATGCTGCCCAAGGCTGAACCTGTCGCCATGCCAATAAATACGGAGGTAAATAACAGTGCATTTAACCGGCCACGAGCCGCTGACTCCAGGCCATAGACCAGAGTTTGATTGGCGATAAGTGCAGCTTGTACACCTAAGTCGAAACCTATAGCGCTCACTACAAGCAAAAGGATCTGGCCATTGGCGGGTAATAGTGGCAGCAAAAACATAGCTGCGAATGACAAAGCCACCATAGCTGCACCCAATTGAGTCACCCGCTCCGGCCCTTGTTTATCGGCGATAGAGCCAGCCAAAGGTGCCGCCAAAGCCCCTGCAGCCCCAGCCAAACCAAAAGCACCAGCCACCGCGCTGCCCAGCTGGAAATCTGTGTGCAGCATCACTGCTAAAGTTGACCAAAAGGCGCTGAAGGCGACAGACAACAAAGCCTGAGACCAGGCTGCGCGGCGCAATGCGGAATATTTTTTCCAGAGCCCGGCCATAGATTTTAACAGCGCCGGATAACTTAGTTTGGTGTCCGCAACAAAATCAGGTAATAACCACCAGAGCCTGAAGCCAATCAGCAGAATACTCAGAGCCGCCAATTGGTACATCACACGCCAGCCAAAGTATTCGCCGACCATACCACTGAATACTCTGGACAACAGGATGCCGGTTAATAATCCGGTCATCACTGTGCCTACAGTTCGCCCTCTATGTTCAACGGGCGCTAAAGCTGCGGCCGCAGGCACTATATCCTGTGCCATAGTGGCCAGAATACCTATAGCCAGGCTCGCCAACAGCAGGCCTTCAATAGCGGGCATCAAAGAGCAAAACAATAAGGCTAAACTCAGCAGCAGGCTTTTTAGCAGGATAATGTAACGTCTGTTAAATTTATCCCCTAAAGGCACCAACAGCAGAATACCCAGCGCATAGCCTATTTGGGTAAAGGTGGGAACAAAACCAGTATTGCTGACACTGGCTTGTAAGTCCTGCGTCATCAACCCAAGCAAAGGCTGGTTGTAATAAATAGTCGCGACACTTAAAGCTGTACCTGTAGCCAGAGTAAAAATAGTTTTATTGGATAAGGGCTTAGTTTGTTCTGTTTGCATTAGGTCTTGTGCTGACATCAGGTTATCTCCGTGATCAGGCTGGCTGCTGTGCTATCTGCGGTGATATTTTTCTGTAGATGGCGAACAAGTGGTAGCCACAGCTAAGGTAAAACTGATATACGTATAGCGTATGAGCGATTTTAAAAATTCTGGCGTCGATCGTATAGACTTGATGCAAACCTTTGTGCGTATAGTGGACAGCGGTAGCTTATCTGCCGCTGCATCCCAATTAAATACCACACAACCTACCATCAGCCGGCGCTTACAAACGCTGGAAACTCTGCTTGGCGTAAAACTGCTGCTGCGCACTACCCATGCAATGAAACTAACGGACGATGGGCAACGTTGTTATCAGCATGCAAAAAGCTTAATTAACTGCTGGAATGAACTGGAAGATGATTTAACCCAGGCTTCAGATGAACCTGTAGGTACATTAAAAGTGCGGGCTCCTCATGCGTTTGGCCAACAGCAGTTGATTGAACCCCTGGTGCGTTATCTGGCGCAATATCCACAGATGAGCGTCGACTGGCAGCTTAACGATCACTCACCGGACTTTATTCATGACGGCATAGACTGCGCTATTCATGTCGGTGAAATTACCGACACTGCTATGGTGGCAGTGCTGGTGGCTGAAGTGCCACGTTTTGTCGTTGCATCGCCTGAACTTCTGGCCCGCTATCCACAGATCAACGCGGTAGAGCAGCTTGCAACTTTGCCCTGGTTGGCGCTGAGTAGTTTTTACCGCACTCATATACTGTTAAAAAGCAGTCAGCTTAATGCCAGTCATCAACTGGAGTTTCAGCCAAAATTCAGTACCGACAGCTTGTTTGCACTACGTAATGCGATTTTATCTGGTCTGGGGGTTGGTGTGTGTTCGGCCTGGATAGTGCAGGATGATATAGCTCAGGGCAAGCTGGTTCAGCTGTTACCCCAGTGGTGCGCTGCGCCTTTACCTGTGTATCTGATGTACCCCTACGCCAGTTATTATCCGGCCCGGCTACGTAAGTTTTTGCAGCTGATCCGTGAAGCTATGCCGGAGCTTACAGGAACCCGGCGTCCTCAGGCTGGATAACTCAAAGGATCAGTTGAAGCTCAGGCCAATAAGTCAGCCAGTTTTTTTGCTGCACCCGCTGTGCAAACAGCTCTGGCCTTGGATGGTGAAGGTTGAGTTTTACCTCAAGGCTCCAGTTGTGCTCCAGGCCATAGGGCGCACAAAAGCTCAATGAATCATCCTGCTCCAGTCTGACACCAACACAAGTTGGAATTTCCACCCACTGTGCAATAGCTTCGGCCGTGTTTTGGTAAGGTGCATGGCCGTGTATCAAGTGCATTCTGGCCTGATTTCGTACTTCCCAGTTGGCACTGGGGACGAGTTGATGCAGATGAAAACTCTGTTGTTGCTCAGTCTGTGTTGATGGGTCTGCCGGGTCAAAGTACACCAAATCTATATCGTTTAGCGGCGTCATTTCTGACAAGCCGTGCAGATGATCCCAAATAGCATTACGTAAGAAACCTGCGGCTAAATAATAATCGTGCAGTTGTAATTGCCGCGCAGCTTTTAAGCAGTCCATCCGGAATGTATCACGGCGCAACAGTTCAGAGGTGAGGTGAAGGTAATCCGGCATTGGGGAACACTAAGCTGTTTTTTTTTAATCATATAACAACTCAGCCCGGATGCGGATAAAAAAAGCCCCTTGCCAGGGGCTGTCAAAGTCAAACACCCGGGGAGGTGTTATCAGGGAAATGACGGTCAGTGTGCGGCAGTCAGCCACAACACCTGATAAGGTAAAAGTTGCAATGGCCCGGCTGGTAGTTTTTGACCAGTCAGCTCATCGAACCATAACTGGCCTGATAATGAGCTGCACTGCTGCGGGTGTTCAGAGAAATTCACTACAGCAAGCAGGGATTGGTTTTCCAGTTTACGTTGGTACAAAAACAGGTGTGGATTGCTGTCCTGCAGTATGTCAGTGCTGCCGGCCCCCAATACGGCTAACCTGGCTCTGGTTTGGATAAGGTGCTGTAATTGCTGATAGATTTTGCCTGTCAGACTGTCACTTGTTGTGGCCTCTGCTAACTGTGCATCCGTTACCGCCACTCTGTTTACCCAGCGACTGTCGTGTTTTTTGGCGTCATCCAGCATATAGCTGTAGTCATTTTTCAGGCCCAGCTCGTCGCCCATATAAAGCAGCGGTAAACCACCAATACTCAGAATGACGGAGTTCAGCAGATAAATGCGCTGTACTGCATGTTGCAGATGCAACGCATTCTGTTGAGCTTCAGCTTTTTCCAGCCCAGCTAAAGAGGACAACATACCGGCAACACGGCAATCGCCTGTCACAGGGTTTTGCTGAAAAGGCACACCGGCAGCAAAACTGCCTTCAAACTGACCTGTGTAAAACTGATTTAAAAACTGGCGGTGATGATCCGGGTTGATACCCAGTTGCCAGGCTATACTGTCGTCAAAAGTCCAGCCTATATCGTCATGGCAACGTATGTAATTGATCCAACTGCAGTGCGGGTTTATTGCAAAGCGCTTACGCAGGGATTCAGTCAATAAGCTGGTTTTACGGGTGGCTAAACTTTCCCACAACAACGCCATCAACAGCGGGTTATAAGACAACTGGCATTCTTCCGGTGCTATGTATTTCACCACTTCATCCGGGTGCACTATAGCTTCGGATTTAAACTGCAAAGCAGGAGCCGCAATACGGGCGACCGCATTAAAAGCTTTGATTAACCTATGAGCCTGAGGCAGGTTTTCGCAGTTGGTCCCGGCCTGTTTCCAGACAAAAGCCAGCGCATCTAAGCGCAGCACCGAAGCGCCCTGATTGGCCAGAAACAACATTTCTTCCGCCATAGCATTAAACACTGCCGGATTGGCGTAGTTTAAGTCCCACTGGAAGCTGTTGAAGGTGGTCCAGACCCATAAGCCGGATGTTTTATGCTGAGTAAAACAGCCACGGCGAATTTCAGGAAAAATCTCACGCAGGCTGGGCGCAAACTCGTCCCGTTCTTGTTCTGTCAGGAAAAAATAATAGTCACGGTACTCCGCATCACCGGCTTTGGCTTTTTCTGCCCAACGATGTTCGTCCGAGGTGTGGTTAAACACAAAGTCCAGCACGGGTTTAATGCCGTGCTGATGCAACTGCTGCATCAAATCCGCTAACTGCTGCATTGAACCCAGCTGCGGCATAGTGCTGCGATAATCAGACACGGCATAACCGCCGTCACTGTCTGGCTCAGGTGCCTTAAATAAAGGCATCAGGTGCAGATAGTTAATGCCACTTTGTTTTAAGTACGGAATGCGCTGCGCCAGGCCCTGAAAGTCTTTGGCAAATAAGTCGACATAACAGGCCGCCCCCAAAGCTGTGGGATCCTTATGCCAGTCTTGTGGTTTAGCGTCCTGCTGGCGTAAATACACAGGGCGCTGCGCCGAACTTTTGGCCAGTAGTTTCAGCAATTGTTCCAGATAGTAGTAACAGTCATAGTGACTACCGTACAGGCTTAAATAGAGTTCAAGTAAAGCTGGCAGTTGTTGTTGCAGCCGGATCTGTAGCTCGGGCCAGCTGTCTTTTGCTGCACTTTTTAATGATTGACTTAATCGTTTAAGTGTTTTTTGGCTTTCTACGTCTAACAGTTCTGGATTTTTCAGTAACTGTTCTGTGGTTTTTTGCATCTGATCTATCCGTGCCCGCACTGTGATGCGTTTAATAGAACTTCATTTTATCGGTTTTTGCAAGGGTTTTAGTGCTGAATTGATTAAATAATGCGCTGAATCTTTACAGGGAGATATCTATTCGTTAAAGTTAATCTGAAACGTTTTAGTTAAAGCGTAGATTCCAACACCTCACTAAAGGAGAATAAAGCAAATGAATCCGACTTCTGTCTGTTGTTTTGGTGAGGCGCTGATTGATTTTCTGCAGGACAAAACCCAACCAGGCCTGTTTCAGCGTTTTGCCGGCGGTGCTCCGGCCAATGTGGCTGTTGCAGTGGCCAGATTAGGCGGGCAGAGCAAATTTATCGGCATGTTGGGTAAAGACATGTTTGGCGATTTTTTGCTGCAGGAATTACAAAGTTACGGGGTAGATTGCAGCGCTGTACGCCAGACGCTGGACGCCAAAACTGCGTTGGCTTTTGTTGCTTTAAATGCTGAGGGGGACCGCAGTTTTTCTTTTTATCGGCCGCCTGCTGCAGATTTACTTTATAAAGTGGAGCATTGCCCTGCAGATCTCTGGCAACAAAAAGCTGTGTTGCATTTATGTTCCAACAGCCTGACCGAACCGGCCATCGCCGCGGCCACCTTCGCCGGCATGGACCGCGCGCGCGCCGTCGGCGCGGTGGTCAGCCTCGACCTCAACCTGCGCCCGGCGCTGTGGCCGCGGGAAGCCAACCCGCGAGACT
>CBIMJC010000222.1:0-6794 GCA_966244125.1 uncultured Rheinheimera sp. | reverse complement strand
TCAGCTCTGACCCACATATAGGATTTAGCCTCTACACAAGTTCTGAGGCATGTCACAGGGTCAGATTCACAATTGGGTCAGAGCCAAGGCTCTGACCCTGATTAGCTTATTGCTGCAACCACATCCGTGCGCTGCGGGCCGGAATAGTGACTTTTAACCACTGCGTATTGACCTGAAAGCTGTTACCGCTAATCACATCCGTGTAATTGACATACCAGTTCAGCTCGTTGGCGTAGGTGTCTACCCAGTATTCCTGTGGCGTGTCGCATTTGTTAATGCCCACTATGCCTTTTTTATCGCGTTTAAACAGCAGAAAACACTGGCCATGACCAAGCATCTGCATACCGCTGCCCTGGGTACTGTTGTGAAAACGGATCATGTTTTTAATGTCGGCTCTTTTGTAAAAGTCCTGCCAGCGATAGCCATCTAAATTGGCGGTTTCACCGTGATCGGAATAAATCATCGGCGTACCGCCGTTTCGGCCCAGAATATAAGCATGGGCCAGGGTTTCATCCGTACTGTTCATGATCTGATACCGAAAGCCATCATTGGTCGGAATATCGTGGGTGATAGCGAATGTCACAGCTTTATTCCAGGCCAGAGCCTGACCATAAGCACCCGGGTCGACCAGCACATTCATCGAACCGCCAAAACTAAAGGCATTGCGCATAGAGGCAAACAGCGGGAAGTCATAAGCACCGTGGCTGGTGTTATCCAGATAAGGTTTTAAAAACAGCTCGTACTCCTGATTACCTGAACCACCAGAGGTAATGACTTCACCAAACACATGCATGCCGCTGATTAAAGATGGAGTGAATACGGCGTTGATATGAGCGTTGCTCATATGTTTGACCGCATCGACACGGAAACCTTTAATGCCCATGTCTTTCAGCGCCTGTAAATAAGCTTGTTGCTGGCTGATCACCCAGTTGTTGTTATCCAGATCCGGCAAACCAGTGTCGCCACCACCGCCACAAAGCCGGTAATACTGCACTTGCCAGACATCGAGATAATTGCTGATACAACCTGGTGCATGAAAGTCAGATCCTGACAGGAAATTTTGTGTTAAATCGCCGTACAGTTTCTGATTATTGACATAAGTCCAGTTGGCCTGATAGCTGCTGAGTACTGAAGAGCCCGGATAGTTCAGGTCGCTGCGCTGTGCACTTTCATTGGCCATATGATTCAGCACCACATCGGCATACACCTGAATGCCTTTGCTGTTCATGGTTTGGATCAGAGTTTGCAACTGCTGTTTGTTGCCGCGTGGGTGGTCGATTAAACGTAAATCCTGCGGCTGATAACGGGCCCACCATGGTTCGCCACTGGATTTCATTGGCGGGGCTATCAGCACTTTTTTATAACCGGCCTGCTGAATTTCAGTGGCTTTGGCGGTAATTTCGCTGTAGTTCCAGTTAAAGGCATGCAAAATAACATCGGCATAAGCCGGGCTGACTGAAAGCAGGCCTGCGCCCACCAACAGTGTCTGTAGTGATAATTTCATTCGTTTTACCCTGTCATTGTCGTCGTTTTTATAGTCATGCTCATCCACCAAAAACCAAAATGGCTTATGAGGAAGATGGCTGCTTTGTTTTGTACACCGGTGACTGATAAAACTTATGAGCAGTTCGTCATCTTGTAAATAAAATGGTGCTGTTGTTTATAAAATGCATACGTATTCAGAGCTAAATGTTGCTGGCGCTGCGATTTTTACCGGCAGAAAAGGGCGGAATATTTTTTAAACAAAACTTTGTTACTCTTTGTGATTCAGATCAGGAAAATGCAATAGCGCTGTGCCATAATCGCCGCCACAAAAAGCTGAGGTCAGCTTTATCATTGCACTGTTTCTGCAGTGTTATTCCTTTTGCATCAGGTGTTGAACATCCATGTTTAAATCCACAACTATAAGTCTGCGTTTGATCCTTGCTTTTGCCGTGCCATTAGTCTTGCTGGTGATTCTGGGCAGTCAAAGTTACTTTTCAGTGCGGGCTATGCATCAGCATATCGATACTTTGTATGACGACCGTATTGTGCCTTTAACCGAACTTAAACTGATTGCCGATGCTTATGCGGTAAACGTGATAGACGCGGTGAACAAAGCCAACGCTGGTGTATTTACTGCCGAACAGGCGGTGCAGGAGCTGAAAAAAGCCCAGCACATCATTCAGGAGCAGTGGGCTCTTTATCAGTCGCATCCGATGCAGGCCGACGAGCAACTCCTGATCAACCAAACCCAACAATTGTTCAGCGCCGCCGATCAGCAAATTATTGCGGCCATTGAGCTGATTTCGTCAAAACAAGGTTCTGTGGTACGGCAGCTTGATACTATGGACGGGCCTTTGTATCAGACCATAGATCCTATCAGTAACCAGATCTCGGCCTTAATCCAGTATCAGTTGGATCAGTCGGCTGTGATCGACCAGCAGGCCACAGTGTTGTATGACGCAGAAGTCTGGGGGATCTGGATTATTACTCTGCTGGCTTTTGTCGGCAGTGCTGTGGCCGGTTATATAGTGACTCAGCGCATCTTACGTCAGTTAGGTGCTGAGCCTGTGTATGTGGTGCAACTGGTAAAAGAAATTGCCGCAGGGCGTTTGGATCTGCAGATCAACCAGCATAAAGCGGATGAGCAGAGTTTATTGTTTTCGTTAAAACAAATGGTGGATCAGCTGATCCGGGTTTTAAAACAAGTGCAACAGGCTGGTGCTTTGGTGAATCAAAACTCTGTGACTCTGGAGCGCAACAGCCATCAGGCATCCGCTCAACTGGCCCAACAAAAAAATGAAGTGATGTCGGTCAGTGCTGCAATGAATGAAATGACCACTACTGTGGCTTCTGTGGCCCAGCACGCCCGTCAGGCGTCGTTAAAAGCTGAGTTTGCCAGCCAGGAAAGTGTCAGCAGTGCCAAAGTGATGGACCAGACATTGGGCGCTATGCAGCAGTTACAGCAAAATATTCAGCATTCCACTCAGACAATACAAAGCCTGTCGGCTGAAAGTGAACAAATCAGTCAGGTGATTGAAGTGATCCGTGGTGTAGCGGAACAAACCAATTTATTAGCGCTGAATGCGGCTATCGAAGCGGCCAGAGCCGGTGAGCAAGGCCGGGGTTTTGCTGTGGTGGCAGACGAAGTTCGTACTCTGGCCAGTCGCACCCAACAATCGACCCAGGCTATTCAGAAAATCATTGGCACCTTGTTAAGTGGCGTCGATCTGTCACTGCAGTCGATGGAGAAAAGCCGCGATGAGGTGCAGCAAGTGGTGGAATTAGTCAATCATTCCAGCAACAGATTGCAGCGGATCAATCAAAGTGCGCAGCAGGTCTGGGATATGAGTTCAGAAATTGCCAGTGCTGCTGAGCAACAAAGTGTGGTGGCTGAGGACATTAATAAAAATGTCAGTCTGATCCACGAAGGCGCGGAGCAAAGCTCAGCAGCGGCAGGGACTGTACTGGCCTCAGCAGAAGAGTTACAGCAGTTGTCAGAGCAGCTGAAACAGCAAATTGCTTATTTCCGTTTACCGGCCTGAGTACTTTGACCTGATACACGCCATTGCTCTAACCAGCTCCAGACCTGTAATTGCTGTGGCTGGTTAAATTCGTGCCGTGCTTCAGTCCAGATCTCAGTGCGCAGTGCCGGCTCTGCGCCAAAAGCCTGCCAGACTTTTTTCAGCTGCTGCTGGCCTTGCAGCACGCCCTGCACCGGCATTAACGGGTCTTGTCCGCCATTGATTAAATACAGGGCTTTGGGCGCCATTAAACTGACCTGATCCGGAATATCCAGCTGACGTGCCAGGCCCGGATGCAGCAAGTAAAAAGAAGACTGACCTTTAGCGAGATTTGCATCCGGCAGCAACAGCTGTGCATAGCTGTTAAACCAGCAGACCGCAGCCGCGGCCTGAATATGCTCAGACAGTGCCGCCACTTGCCAGGCGCGATAGGCACCCATAGAAAAGCCAATAGCCACAATTTTGCCAGCGGGCACATCCTGTTGCTCTGCTAAAAAACGGGCTAACTCTATATCCTCATAAGCGGATAAACCGGCCAGTGAAAGCCCTGTGGCCTGTAAGTTCGCCGCCAGTTGTTGTTGCTGTTCGTACTGAAGTGGGCCACGTTCACCAAAACCTAAGGTATCAGCAGCCAGTACCAGATAACCTTGTTTTGCCAGCTCGTCACCAATAAAAATGCCGCTGTAGTATTTATCCACCCAGTCTTTGGCCTGTTGATTCATCTTTGAATCCGCAAAAGGCCGGATCATTTTTTCTTTGCCAATCACAAAATAAGCACCATGGTCATGCAGTAATAACACCGCAGCTTTTATGGGCTGGCTAAGGGGTCTGAGCAACAAGGCTTTGCTATGGCTGACACTGCTTAACGGAATTTGCCACAGCTCGGCCTGATAACTGCCTCTGTTTTCCTGTTGCAGCCGTTGTGGTGTAGCCAGAGCAGTTCTGGCCGGAGCAAGCAGGGCATTGAGATAAAACTGACGTTGCTGTTGTTGCCACAGCTCCAGAGGCTGTTGTTGCCAGCTGCCAGGGTAAGTGGCTGGAGGGGCGACAGGCAAAGTGACGGACGCTTGTGCAATACAACAGCTGAACAGCAGCACCAACAAGCTACTTAATCTGCACATACGTACCCCTCCACAAAAACAGCATGATCAGCATAAAACAGCCTTTAGGATTAGGCCGGAGTTCCGTCAGGAAATTCCATAAAATGAACAAAGCCTGCGAATAAACCTCTGTAGCATGTCGTTTGTCGTAAAGGATGCTTTGAGGAAACAGTTTTGTTATGCTCGTTGACGAATTTAATTAACACTTACCTATTCTCAATTGAAACAAGGGTTTCAAACAAAGAAGGGTACAAAATCCGGGGAACAGGATAGATGAAATACGCATTAAGCGCTGTGGCTTTGGCTTTATTAACAGCCTGTGGCCAACCAGGTGACACCACAAAACCACAAGAAACCGTTATGACAGAAACTCAGGCCGCTCACCCTTTTACTTACCCTGTTACCGCTAAAGGTGACGTGGTCGATAGTTATTTTGACAACAAAGTGGCGGATCCATACCGCTGGCTGGAAGATGACCGCAGTGAACAAACCGGCAACTGGGTCAAAGAGCAAAACAAAGTGACTTTTGCTTATCTGGACCAAATCGGCTACCGCGACCAAATCAAACAACGATTAGAAGCACTGTGGAACTATGAAAAAGTAGGCGCGCCTTTTATTGAAGGTGAATACACCTACTTCTTTAAAAATGACGGCTTACAGAATCAGTCTGTGCTGTACCGCAAAAAAGGTGAGGCTGAAGCCGAAGTCTTTTTAGATCCAAATACCTTCAGCAGCGATGCCACCACTTCTTTAGCTGACGTGTCTTTTTCTGAAGACGGTAAAATTCTGGCCTACTCCATCTCTGAAGGTGGCAGTGACTGGCGCAAAATCATTATTATCGATGTAGAAACCAAAAAGCCAATTGAAGAAACACTAGTGGATGTGAAGTTCAGCGGCGTGTCCTGGAAAGGCAATGAAGGTTTTTATTACTCCAGCTACGACAAACCTGAAGGCAGCGAACTGTCAGCCAAAACCGACCAGCACAAGCTGTATTACCATAAGTTAGGCACAGCGCAAAAAGACGATCCGGTTGTCTTTGGTGGTGTGGATGCGGAAAAACACCGTTATGTCGGTGGTGTGGTGACGGATGATGGTAAATACCTGATCGTCTCTGCCGCCAACGCAACCTCTGGTAATAAAGTCTTCTTAAAAGATTTAACCAAAGCCGACAGCGCTTTTGTCACTTTATACGCCGAAGGCACTGCCGATTTTGAGTTTGTCGACAGTCGTGACAACGCTTTGTATTTTGTCACTAACTTAAATGCAGCCAATAAAAAGCTGATCAAAATTGACGCGACTGCTCCTGCTGCGGATAAGTGGACTGATGTGATCCCGGAAACGGCTAATGTGCTGGATGTCAGCAAAGGCGCGGGTTTCTTATTCGCCAATTACATGGTGGATGCGATTTCTCAAATCAAACAATACGACTACGACGGTAAGCTGGTGCGTGATGTGGCGCTGCCGGGTTTAGGAACTGTGTCTGGTTTTGCTGGCAAAACTAAAGACAGCACCTTGTATTACAGCTTCACCAACTACAACACTGCCCCCAGCACTTTTGCCTTTGAGCCAAAATCAGGCGAAACCAGCACCTATTACAAAGCTGCTGTGAAGTTTAACAGTGACGATTACGAGTCGAAGCAGGTGTTTTACACCAGCAAAGACGGCACTAAAGTGCCGATGATCATCACCCACAAAAAAGGCATCCAACTGGATGGCAACAACCCCACTATGTTGTACGGCTATGGTGGTTTTAACGTCAGCCTGACACCGGCTTTCAGCGTCGCTAACTTAGTCTGGATGGAAATGGGCGGCGTCTACGCTGTGCCTAACCTGCGTGGTGGTGGTGAATACGGTAAAGCCTGGCATGACGCTGGTATTCAGCTGAAAAAACAAAATGTGTTTGATGACTTTATTGCGGCTGGTGAATACCTGATCGCACAAAAATACACCTCAAGCGGCAAACTGGCTATTCGTGGTGGTTCGAACGGTGGTTTGTTAGTGGGTGCTGTGATGACTCAGCGTCCTGATCTGATGAAAGTGGCTATTCCACAAGTAGGTGTACTGGATATGCTGCGTTACCATACGTTCACAGCGGGTGCGGGCTGGGCTTATGACTACGGCACTTCTGAGCAAAGCAAAGAGATGTTTGATTACATCAAAGGCTACTCACCAGTGCATAACGTCAAAG
>CBIMJC010000221.1:0-6803 GCA_966244125.1 uncultured Rheinheimera sp. | reverse complement strand
ACACCAGATGCGCCTTATATTAGAGTGCGCTACAACGGCAAAGAGTTTCCTTTTGCATCTTTGGTTTATCACCAGATTGCCAAAACTCCCAGCGCCAGCTTACGTAATTATGTAGCTCAGGCCATGAGTAACGCGATGCAGTAAAACTCTGTTGTATCCGGCTCTGAGCAAAGTTTGCCTTTGCGCTGAACCAGATCCGGAAAATGCACAGCAGTAAATCCTTTTGTCCGGCGGCGTTACGAGGTAAAATGCCGCCAATTTTTTTGGACCTTCACTTTTTAGCCATTTGGGGATTGCCGTGAGCGAGCAAAAAACGTCGTTAAGTTACAAAGACGCTGGTGTGGATATTGATGCCGGTGAGGCCTTGGTTGACCGTATTAAAGGTGCGGTAAAACGTACAACCCGTAAAGAAGTAATGGGTGGTTTAGGCGGCTTTGGTGCTTTGTGTCAAATCCCTGCTGGTTACAAAGAACCAGTGCTGGTGTCAGGCACAGACGGTGTGGGTACCAAACTGCGTCTGGCGATGGATTTAAAACGCCATGACAGCGTAGGTATAGATTTAGTCGCCATGTGTGTGAACGACATAGTGGTATCTGGTGCTGAACCTTTATTTTTCCTCGACTACTACGCCACAGGTAAGCTGGATGTAAATACCGCTGCTACTGTGGTCGAAGGTATTGCCAAAGGCTGTGAACAGGCCGGTTGTGCTCTGGTCGGCGGCGAAACCGCTGAAATGCCTGGTATGTACCATGGTGAAGACTACGACATCGCTGGTTTTAGCGTGGGTGTGGTGGAAAAATCTGAAATTATCGACGGCAGCAAAGTTAAAGCAGGCGATCAGTTAATAGCTTTAGCCTCATCAGGCCCGCACTCCAATGGCTTTTCGTTAATCCGCAAAGTACTGGAAGTCAGTGGTCAGGATCCTCAGACCTTACTTGAAGGCAAAACTATTGCCGATCATTTGTTAGAACCGACCCGCATTTATGTGAAAAACCTGCTGGCATTAATTAAATCTGTGCCTGTCCATGCTTTGTGTCATATCACAGGCGGTGGTTTCTGGGAAAATATCCCACGTGTACTGCCAGAAAACACTCAGGCAAACATCATTGAGAGCAGCTGGCAGTGGCCTGCTATTTTCAGCTGGTTACAGCAGCAAGGTAACGTAGAACGTCACGAAATGTACCGCACTTTCAACTGTGGTGTTGGCATGATAGTGGTGGTTCCTGCGACTCACTTAGAGGTGGCTTTGGCTCAGTTAAAAGCAGCTGGCGAAAACGCCTGGCACTTAGGTCAAATCAATCAGGTTGCTGCAGATCAGCCTCAAGTTGTGATCCAGGGCTAACCCCATCCATGAAATCTATAGTGGTATTGATTTCAGGCAGCGGTTCTAATCTGCAGGCGATTTTAGACGCCTGCAGTGCTGGCTTTATCGACGGGAAAGTAACAGCTGTTTTGTCAAATAAAGCCAAAGCTTATGGTTTGGAGAGGGCCAAAAAAGCTGGTGCTGAAGCTATAGTGCTGGATCATAAAGCCTATTCCGACAGAGCTTCTTATGATCAGGCGCTGATTGAAACCATTGATCGGCATCAGCCCGATCTGGTGGTCCTGGCTGGTTTTATGCGTATTTTAACGCCTGAATTTGTTCAGCATTATCAGGGCCGTTTACTGAATATCCACCCTTCGTTGTTACCTAAGTATCAGGGACTGAATACTCACCAGCGTGCTATAGATGCCGGGGAGGCTGAACACGGCTGCTCAGTGCATTTTGTCACTGCAGAACTGGACGGTGGGCCTGTGATTTTGCAAGCCAAAGTGCCGGTTTTCCCGGGTGATGACGCAGACACTGTCGCAGAGCGTGTACACGAACAGGAACATCGTATTTATCCATTGGTTGTACGCTGGTTTTGCCAGAACCGTTTACAACAGCAGTCAGATAAGGCATTGTTAGATGGCCTTTTATTATCTGACCATGGATATGCAAATGACCAGGATGATGAATAAATGGCGCCTTAGTGCGTCATTTTTTTTACTCTTTTCCAGCCTGTTATCAGCTGAAGAACCTACAGCTGCTCCTTCTGTTCAATTCTCAGCTTTTGAAGCCAGTTATAATGTGCTGCGTTCAGGTAAAAAACATGGTGAAGCTAAACGTTATCTGAAAACCACAGAACAGGGTTATGAGCTGGGCTATAGCAGTGACATCAGTTGGCTGATTTTTGAAGATAAACGCTCAGAACAATCTTTTTTCACTATAAAAGAGGGTCGTATTCAGCCCAACCGCTATGTGATGCAGCGCACAGGTTCTGGTCCAAACCGTTATTACGAGCTAAACCTGAATTGGGACAGCAAAGAGTTACGGGTTGAGAAATCTAAAAAACTCAAAGCCATTCAATGGAATGAGCAGTGGTTGGATCCACTGAGCTACCATAGCCAGCTGGCGTTGGATCTAAAAGCCGGTAAAACCGAATTTGTTTATCAGGTGCTGAACCGCCATGGTGATGAACGTAAATACAGTTACAAAGTAGCAGGCGAAGAATGGTTATCCCTGCCCTACGGTAAAGTAAAAACCATCCGGATTGAACGCACAGGTACAGGTGCAGATAAAGAAGTCCTGGCCTGGGTTGCACCAGAACTGGATTATTTATTGGTGCGGTTATGGCAGGCAGAAGATAAAGTTGAGCAGTTTGATATTCAACTGGCGACCTTCAAACCTTAAATTTTCCTCTTATATAGCCAAGAAACTTCAAGTTGCAGGGAGGCGACAAGTGAGTGAGACCCCAGGAGCATAGTAGCCTATGCAACTGGGGCAAATGAGCGCAGTCAACAAAGCTGCAGCTTTAAGTACGAAGGGTACAGAGCCGCTTATTGCGGCTCTCCTGACTTAAACAATTGAGCTTGTCCTGATCTCATCTCTTGCCATTGTTCATTACTGGTCAGCGGTAAAGTGGCAATAATAGTCACTACATCTTTTTCAGTAGTTTCTTTGGAAAAATCTATATCGACATCCACATCTGACAACAAGGCCACACCAAAAGGTGCCCTTCTGGTGATCCAGTGCAGTTTGGTGCTGCAATAGGCCAGCAAGTAGTCACCATCAGAGATCAATAAGTTAAACACACCTAACTGCTGCAAGGCCGGGCACAAAGAGGCAAGGTAATCAAAAGCCGGTTTCATATCCACAGGAGCAACGAGAAACTGTTGTTCCAGTTTATGCAGCAAATAACAAAACGCATGCTCACTGTCGGTTTGGCCAACAGGGTGATAGTGACCAACAGCTAAAGTTTCAAAGCCCTGCAACTGACCATTATGGGCATAAGTCCAGTAACGCCCCCATAAAGTACGGGTAAAAGGATGAGTATTCTCAAGCCCTACTCCGCCGCTGTTGGCTTGTCGGATATGTGCCACCACTGCCGTACTTTTAATAGGATAATCACTGATAAGCCGTGCTATTTCCGATTGATAACTCGGGTTTGCATCTTTAAAAGTGCTGACACCTTTGCCCTGATAAAACGCCACCCCCCAGCCATCCTTATGCGGACCCGTTTTGCCACCCCGTTCTCTTAAACCTTTAAAACTAAAACAGATGTCGGTGGGCACATTGGCGGACATCCCTAATAACTCACACATAAATCAGATGGCTTCCTATACTTAAACCCGTCAGATGCAGAAACTGCAACAAAAGTTGACACTCAACCAGTGTGCAAAGTAAGGAATTACTTGCATCTTTGCAACAGGCACACTACTCTAAGCCCACAGTGGTCTGACCTCTAGTTCTCAGGAGTATATTATGGATGTGTTGATTTTTTGGGTAGCCTTGCTTGGCACTGTTGCCGTGCTCGCCTACCACAGAGCAAGTTTAACTATGTTTACAGCCTTGATCGCTGCCTTGTTAGCAGTTGCGACTTTCACTGATACAGTGGGTCTGGTGAGCTGGATACTGTTTTTAGTCGTCGCTTTACCTTTGAATATTGCCAGTATACGTCAACAGTATTTAACCAAACCTTTGTTAAAACTGTACCGCAAAATTATGCCGGAAATGTCGACCACAGAAAAAGAAGCCATTGATGCCGGCACCACCTGGTGGGAAGGTGATTTATTCCGTGGCACACCGGATTGGCACAAACTGCACAATTATCCAAAACCACGTTTAAGCGCTGAAGAGCAGGCCTTTTTAGATGGCCCATGTGAAGAGTTACTGGCTATGGTCGACGACTGGCACACCACACATGAACGTGCTGATTTATCGCCAGAAGTCTATCAATACTTAAAAGACCATGGTTTCTTTGCGATGATCATCAAAAAACAATACGGTGGTCTGGAATTCTCTGCGTATGCCCAGTCTTGTGTACTGCAAAAATTAACCAGCAAAAGTATGGTGTTATCCAGCGTCGTGGGTGTGCCTAACTCTTTAGGCCCGGGCGAGCTGTTGCAACATTATGGCACCAAAGAGCAGCAGGACCACTACCTGCCGCGTTTAGCCAAAGGTTTAGAAATTCCTTGTTTTGCCTTAACCAGCCCGGAAGCAGGTTCTGATGCCGGCGCTATTCCGGATACAGGTATAGTCTGTAAAGGCGAATGGGAAGGCCAGGAAATCATAGGTATGCGCCTGACCTGGAACAAAAGGTATATCACCTTAGCTCCTATTGCGACCGTATTGGGTTTAGCCTTTAAAATGCAGGATCCGGACGGTTTATTAGGAGACAAAAAAGATTTAGGTATCACTTGTGCCCTGATCCCAGTCTCTACACCAGGCGTAAAAATTGGTCGTCGTCATTTCCCGCTGAACGTGCCATTCCAGAATGGTCCGACACAAGGCGAAGATGTGTTTGTGCCGCTGGATTACATTATTGGTGGTCCGAAAATGGCGGGTCAGGGCTGGCGTATGCTGGTGGAATGTTTGTCGGTAGGCCGTGCCATCACGCTGCCATCCAACAGCACAGGTGGTATCAAAGCAGCGGCCTTGTTAACTGGTGCTTATGCCCGTATCCGTCGTCAGTTCAAACTGCCTATTGGTAAAATGGAAGGTATTGAAGAAGCCTTAGCCCGTATTGGTGGTTATGCCTATATGGCGGAAGCTTCTACCACTATGTCAGTCGGCTCTATCGACTTAGGTGAAAAACCTTCTGTCATTTCGGCCATCACCAAGTTCCATATGACAGAGCGTATGCGTCAGGCCATTATTGATGCGATGGATATCCACGGTGGTAAAGGCATCTGTATGGGCCCGAACAACTATTTAGCCCGTGGTTATCAGGGTGCTCCTGTTGCGATTACAGTAGAAGGCGCCAACATCCTGACCCGTAATATGATTATTTATGGTCAGGGTGCAATTCGTTGTCATCCATTTGTTCTGGCTGAGTTACAGGCTGCCGGCTTAGAAGACGAGCGCGCTGCGGTGACAGCTTTTGACCGTGCTTTGTTTGGCCATATTGGTTTTAGCATCAGCAACTTCTTCCGCGCTTTATGGTTAGGGATAAGCAATTCAGCTTTCTCTGCCAGCCCTTATGCCGATGCGACAGCTAAGTACTACAAACAAATGAACAGATACAGCGCTGCGTTGGCGTTAATGTCTGATGTGGCTATGGGTACTATGGGTGGTGACTTAAAACGCCGTGAACGTATCTCTGCCCGTTTAGGCGATATGTTATCCATGTTGTATCTGACCTCAGCTGTGCTGAAACGCTTTAACGACGATGGCCGTCCGGCTCAGGACTTACCTTTAGTACAATGGGCTTGTGAAGACAATATGTACAAAGCTCAGGTGGCTTTGGATGAAATGCTGGATAACTTCCCGAATCGTATCGTAGGCTCAGTGTTGGGCAAACTGCTGTTCCCCTGGGGCCGTACTTTACGTAAAGCATCGGATCAGCTGGATCATCAGGTGTCACGCATTATGCAAACTCCTTGTGAAGCCCGTAGCCGCTTAGCGACAAACATCTACACCACAGTAGAGCCAAACAACCAGATAGGTTTAATTGAAAAAGCCCTGACGGATATTCTGGCCGCTGAACCCATCTTCGATAAAGTGGTGCATGCAGCGAATAAACGCCTGCCATTCTTCCGCTTACATGAAGTGGCAGCTTTAGGTTTGGAGCTGGGTGTGATCACTGAAGCTGAAGCAGAGAAGCTGCGGGTGGCCGAACAAGGCCGTCTGCATACCATTAACGTGGATGATTTTGATCCACTGGACCTGGCTGCGGATAAGTCTTTGTTTGATAAAAAGCCAAAAGCTAAATCTGTTGCAGCTTAAACCTCAATAGATCATGAAGAAGCCTGCCCTGTGCAGGCTTTTTTTATGCCTGTAATAACAGAGTCAGGTATGGAAAAAGGTAAAGATCTGCAGCAGTAAACAGAGAATGCGGAGTTTTTGTGGTATGGCAGTTTTTCAGTAGGCCAGAAAGCAAAAAACAGCATTGCTGCTGTTATTTTTACCGGGAGAATGGTCGGTGATGCAAGATTCGAACTTGCGACCCCTTGGACCCAAACCAAGTGCGCTACCAAGCTGCGCTAATCACCGACATATAAACCAGTCGAGAATGGGGTGGCTGATGGGGCTCGAACCCACGACAACCGGAATCACAATCCGGGACTCTACCAACTGAGCTACAGCCACCACGGTAGAACTTTTACTATCTTACGTATTGCAATGGCGCGCCCGATAGGACTCGAACCTATGACCCACGGCTTAGAAGGCCGTTGCTCTATCCAGCTGAGCTACGAGCGCCAAATTCGAGGCCGTTAGGCTCTCAAGATGGTCGGTGATGCAAGATTCGAACTTGCGACCCCTTGGACCCAAACCAAGTGCG
>CBIMJC010000220.1:0-6812 GCA_966244125.1 uncultured Rheinheimera sp. | reverse complement strand
AATTTACCCTATAGCAGGCACCCGCCGCCGTGGTTTTGCTGCCAACGGCACTATTGACCGCGATCTGGACAGCCGCATCGAACTGGAACTGCGTCAGGACGAAAAAGAAAAAGCCGAACATTTAATGTTGGTCGATTTAGCCCGTAACGACGTAGCCCGTATCAGTGTGCCGGGCAGCCGTTATGTCAAAGAGCTGTTAAAGGTCGACCGTTACTCTTACGTCATGCATTTAGTTTCCCGTGTGGTCGGCACCTTAAAACCGGAGCTGGATGCTTTGCACGCTTATCAGGCTTGTATGAATATGGGCACTTTAGTGGGTGCGCCAAAAGTACGGGCAGCAGAGCTTATTCGTGGTGTCGAGAAAAAACGCCGTGGCAGTTATGGTGGCGCTGTAGGCTATTTGGCCGGCAATGGCGATTTTGACAGCTGCATCGTGATCCGTTCTGCTTATGTACAAAACGGCATGGCTTATATTCAGGCCGGTGCCGGTGTGGTGTACGACAGCGTAGCGCAAGCCGAAGCGGACGAAACCCGCAGCAAAGCTCAGGCTGTGATTAATGCGATTCAATCTGCAGGCCAGGCTGCTGCACAAGGAGTATCGGTATGAGTGTTGTGTACCTTTTAGATAATTTAGATTCATTCAGTTACAACCTGGTGGATGAAGTCGCCCAATTAGGTTTTAGCTTAAAGCTGTACCGCAATACTGTGCCAGCCGCTTATATCTTCGAAAAAATGCAACAGGAACAACAGCCTGTGGTACTGCTGTTATCTCCAGGCCCGGGCGCTCCGGCAGAAGCCGGCTCTATGCCTGAACTGATAGCGCTTTGCGCTGGTACATTCCCTATGCTGGGCATTTGTTTGGGCCATCAGGCGCTGGTGGAACATTATGGCGGAGTGGTCGGTCGTGCCGGTGAAACTGTCCATGGTAAAACTTCTATTATTGAGCTGAGCGATCACCAGGTGTTTGGTACTTTACCTAAGCAGTTCCCTGTGGCGCGTTATCACTCGTTAATGGCCACTGAAGTGCCGGATTCCTTGCAGGTTATTGCCAGCTACCAGCATATTCCTATGGCGATAGTGCATGAAGAGCACAAAGCTTTGGGTTACCAGTTCCATCCGGAATCTATTCTGACCACTTTAGGGAAACCTTTGTTAAAACAGAGTCTGGATTATTTAATGAACAGCCAGGGAGCAGCCCTATGAGTCAGTCGATTTTAGCCCTGGTGCAACAAAGCTTAAAAGGCGAAGCTTTATCCTTTGAACAAAGCCACCAGTTTTTTAGCGCTGTGGTGGCAGGTGAAGTGGAACCCGTCTTACTGACAGCCCTGCTGGTTGCACTGAAAATGCGTGGCGAAAAGGCCGAAGAAATTGCCGGAGCTGCCGCTGCCATGCGCGCTGCCGCAGCCACATTTCCTGCTACTGTGGCTGGCGCTATAGATTGTTGTGGCACAGGAGGTGACGGCTCCAACACCATCAATATTTCCAGCACTGCAGCTATTGTCGCCGCCAGTATGGGATTGCCAGTGGCCAAACATGGCAACAGAAGCGTATCCTCTCAGTCCGGTTCAGCCGACTTGCTGGAGCAATTAGGCATCAATATCCAAATGAGCCCTGCTACTGCAGCCAAAGCCTTACGCCAATGCAACAGCAGCTTCTTATTTGCGCCTTTGTACCATGCCGGTATTAAGCATGCGATGCCGGTGCGTACTGCGCTGAAAAGCCGCACCATTTTTAACTTGTTAGGGCCGCTGATCAACCCGGCCAAACCTGATTATCAGTTGCTTGGCGTCTATGATCCGGCCTTAACGCCTGTGATGGCGCAAGCGCTGCAGCAACTGGGGGTCAAAGCGGCCTGGGTGGTGCACGGCAGTGGTTGTGATGAAATTGCTTTACATGGTGTGACCAAGGTCAGTGCTGTGACCTCCACAGGCACTATTGAACATTTTGAGCTGACACCTGCTGATTTTGGTTTACCACAAATCAGCTTGTCTGAACTTGCAGGGGGCAGCCCGGCGGACAACGCAGCGGCGACACTGGCAATTTTACAAGGCAAAGGCAAAGCAGCACATAATCAGGCCGTCGCAGCGAATGTCGCCGCTATGCTGCAGATCACAGCAAAAGGCACAGATTTAAAACAACAAACAGCAGCTGTACTTGAACATTTGGCTTCAGGTCAGGCGTTTTCGACATTGACGCAGTTAAGGGAACTTAGTCATGGCTAATGTGTTAACTACTATTATCGATCACAAAAAACTGGAAGTGGCGGCGCGCAAGCAACAGCTGCCACTGGCGCAGTTTCAGCAGTTGGTGCAGCCCAGCCAGCGTAATTTCTTAAAGGCCCTGCAGCAAAAAGGCCCGCGTTTTATTCTGGAATGCAAAAAGGCTTCGCCTTCCAAAGGTTTAATTCGCAGCCCCTTTGATTTAGATGAAATTTGCGCCGCCTATGGCCACTACGCTGACTGTATCTCCGTGCTGACCGACGAGAAGTTTTTTCAGGGCAGCTACGACTATCTGGCGAAAGTACGGGCCAAAGTCAATCAGCCTTTGCTGCATAAAGACTTTATTATCGACCCCTACCAGATTTACCTCGGCCGTTTACAGGGCTCTGACGCCGTACTGTTGATGCTCTCTGTGCTGAATGATTTAGACTATCTGGAACTGGCGAAAGTCGCCAAAAGCTTAAACCTGACCATCTTAACCGAGGTCAGCAACGAAGCAGAAACCTTAAGAGCTGTGGCTTTAGGTGCAGAGCTGATTGGCATTAATAACCGCGATTTACGTACCTTAGACACCAACTTAGAAACCAGTTTTAAGCTGGCGCGGCTGATCCCTGAAGGTATTACGATAGTCTCCGAATCCGGCATTTATAGCTCGCAGCAGGTAAGGCAACTGGCCAAAGTGGCGGACGCTTATTTAGTTGGCAGCTCTTTAATGGCCCAGACTGATTTAGCCAACGCCTGCCGATCACTGATCCGGGGTGAGCATAAAGTCTGTGGTTTAACCCGGGCCGAAGACAGCAAAGCAGTGTATGACCATGGCGCTTATTTTGGCGGCCTGATTTTTTATCCAAAATCACCGCGTTCTGTCACAGTTGAGCAAGCCAGAGTGGTGCAACAAGGCGCACCAGCTTTGCATTATGTTGGCGTTTTTGTCGATGAAGCAGTAGAAACTGTGGCTGCCACAGCACGGGATTTACAACTGGCGGCTGTGCAACTGCATGGTGATGAGTCCGACCTCTATTTACAAAAACTGCGACCTTTATTGCCGAAAACCACAGAGATCTGGAAAGCCTACAGGGTGCAACACAAGTTGCCTGAACTGACCCGTTATGCCGACCGTTATCTGCTGGATGCTTACCATCCACAGCAGCCAGGTGGCACAGGTGAGCAATTTGACTGGCAATTATTGGACGAACAACTGCTGGATAAAAAAGTGATACTGGCCGGTGGCTTAAAGCCCGACAATGTCATTGCAGCACTGAAACATCAGGTTTTGGCCGTGGATCTTAATTCAGGCCTCGAATCCGCTCCCGGCATCAAAGATGCGGGCAAAATTCAACATGCTTTTGCGAATATCAGAGAATTCAGTCATGACTAAACTTAATTTAAACCCATATTTTGGCGATTTTGGTGGCATGTTTGTGCCTGAATTGCTGGTGCCGGCTTTAGTGCAACTGGAGCAGGCTTTTGTCGATGCGCAGCAGGATCCGGCTTTTATTGCGGAGTTTCAGGCGCTGCTGAAAGACTACGCCGGTCGCCCTACTCCTTTGACCTTATGCCGTAATGTATCGCCCAATCCGCTGGCAAAAATTTACTTAAAACGGGAAGACTTATTACACGGTGGCGCCCATAAAACCAATCAGGTGCTGGGCCAGGCCTTACTGGCTAAACGTATGGGCAAAAAAGACATTATTGCCGAAACTGGTGCTGGTCAGCACGGGGTGGCCACAGCTCTTGCCTGTGCGCTGTTGGGGCTGAACTGCAAAATTTATATGGGTGCTAAAGATATAGAACGTCAGCAGCCGAACGTATTTCGAATGAAGCTGATGGGCGCGACTGTGATCCCTGTCACCGCAGGTTCCGGCACCTTAAAAGATGCGGTCAATGAAGCCATGCGCGACTGGTCTGGCAGTTATGCCACCAGCCATTATTTGTTAGGCACAGCGGCTGGTCCTCACCCCTTCCCAACTATAGTGCGCGAATTCCAGAAAATGATTGGTGAAGAAGCCAAACAACAAATTCTTGCAGTCGAAGGTAAATTGCCTGATGCGGTGCTGGCTTGTGTCGGTGGTGGTTCCAACGCTATTGGTATGTTTGCCGACTTTATCAACGAAGAAGGCGTACGTTTAATTGGTGTTGAACCCGGTGGTATGGGTATTGAAACCCATCAGCATGGTGCAGCCTTAAGCACAGGCAGCTTTGGTATTTTGCACGGCGCTTACACCGCTATTATGCAAACCCAGGATGGTCAGATTGAAGAGTCGTATTCTGTGTCAGCAGGCTTGGATTACCCTGCTGTAGGCCCACAACATACCTATCTGCAAAGCATTGGCCGCGCTGAATATGTGGCGATCAACGACGATGAAGCTTTAGCCGCTTTCCAGCATCTGGCCAAATCTGAAGGCATTATCCCGGCCCTTGAAAGCTCACATGCTCTGGCGCATGCGCTGAAAATGGCGGCAGCTGCCACAGAACCTTTGGTGCTGTTAGTGAACTTATCCGGCCGTGGTGACAAAGACTTAAACCACGTCTACTCAATTATTGGCGAAGCCCATATCAAACCTAACAACATGGCAGATCGCAGCTAAGGAGATTTTTATGCAACGTTATCAGCAATTGTTCAGCCGCCTTGCTGCCAATAAACAAGGTGCTTTTGTACCTTTCGTCACTATGGGGGATCCGGGTATTGAGCTGTCGTTTGACATTATCAAAACTTTAATAGACGCAGGCGCCGACGCGCTGGAGCTGGGTATTCCGTTTTCCGACCCTATAGCAGACGGCCCTGTGATTCAAAATGCCAATATCCGCGCTTTAGCAGCTGGCGTCACCCCAGCTCAGTGTTTTGAACTGATTGGCCGTATTCGTCAGTACAACAACGACATTCCAATAGGCTTATTGCTGTACAGCAATCTGGTGATGGCTCGTGGTATCGACACTTTTTATCAGCAGGCCCGGCAAGCCGGAGTCGATTCTATTCTGATCGCCGATGTGCCTTTGCATGAAAGCAAGTTATTCAGAAACGCGGCGATGAAACATGAGATAGCGCCTATTTTTATCGCGCCACCTAACATCACAGACGACAGCTTACGTGAACTGGCCTCTTATGGCCGTGGTTATACCTATCTACTGAGTAGAGCCGGCGTCACAGGCACTGAAACCCAGGCCGCTATGCCTGCCAGCACGCTGATTAATCAGCTCAAAGAGCACAATGCTGCTCCTACGCTGTTGGGTTTTGGTATATCCAAACCTGAACATGTCAAAGCCGCTATTGAAAGTGGTGCAGCAGGCGCTATTTCAGGGTCGGCTATAGTGCAGATTATTGAGAAATATCAAACAGAACCAGCAAAGCTTAAACAGCAGTTATTTGACTTTATAAGCAGTATGAAAGCGGCGACCTAAAGCCCGGGGTCAGGCCTTGGATTTTGAATTTGGCGACCAAATTCAAAATCCAAGGCCTGACCCCGCGATTTATTCAATCAATACCGGATATTTCAGGTAGTTTTGGTCGTAATAGGGTAAACGTTGATACAGCCATTGCAGTTTGGCTTGTGGATCCGCAGCCAGTTTTTTATCCTGTTTCAGCGCTTCTTCAAATTCAGCCTTCAACTTTTTATCCTGCTTCAGTGCGGTTTCAATTAGTGGCACTATGGCGTAGGTTTCAAAATACTCAACCCGCTCAAACATGCCCGGCATATAACCCCAGCTGAATAATGAATCAGGAGCTGTAGGCTCCAGCAAAGCAACGGCCAGAGCACCTAAAGGCTGATCTGTGCTGACCCGGACTGAACCTGCTGGTAAACGGATTTTTTGCCAGTTGCGGCTAAACTCCGCTTTCACACCAAAACGGCCTTCAAAAGGTTTAGTGGCAAACTGGTGTGAAGTCACAGTCAGTTGTTGTAACTGAATAGTTTTAGGTGATTTTAAACTGGTGAACTGCACGCCATGCAGCGCCAGCTTGGCGATCACCTCCTGCTGCTCTGGTGGGATCCAGTAGGCATTAGGCACTTCAATTTCAGCTGCAGCTTCTTTTTCCCAGTACACTGGTAACTGTTCAAAATTCTGCGGCTTGCCTGTCCAGCTTTGATAAGTCACGCCAGTCACAGGGTCCTTTTTCTTTATCGCTTCCACCCCTTTAAAACTGATGTAGTCCGGAGTTTCGCTTTGTTTCCAGGCCAACACCTGACGCTGTGGTCTGGCATTTTCATCGGCCTTTTTCGCCAGCTTCAGCACTGCACCTTGTTGCTGCAACAGCTTTAAACTTTGCTCCAGTAGCACATAAGTCCCTAAAACCCGCTGTTTATAGGGCTTTAAGCTGTGGTTTTCTACCAGTACAGTAGGGATATGACGTACATCGCCGTAACCATTGGAAAAACGGGGAGACGACGTAGAACCAGCTAAACCTTTGCTGAAGTCTGAGCTGTCGTAAGCAAAGACCAGAGGACCAGGAATATGACCTGCTTCAGTCAGAGCCTGATCAACTGCAGGCCGGAAACTTCTGGCTAACCAGCTGGCGGCATTGGGGCTTAAGGCAGCAAAAGTTTCGTTAAAACCATAGGTGATATCGTACTGGTAGTCTTCGCCATCAGTGACATG
>CBIMJC010000219.1:0-6831 GCA_966244125.1 uncultured Rheinheimera sp. | reverse complement strand
TTTGGCCACCGCATGGCCGCCCTCACCGCCCGGATACCAGGCTTCGATAATGGCCGGCATAGACAGGGCCAGTTCACCCAAAGCCAGAGGACGGCCATTGGTCAGCACCAGCACCAGCGGTTTGCCTGTCGCCAGAATAGCTTTGGCTAACTCCGGTTGATTACCTACTAAATCTAAACTGCTGCGATCGCCTAAATGACTGTCGGCCCAGGCTTCACGCGATAAACCTTCGTTTTCACCTAACACCAGCACCACAGCGTCAGACTGTTTCGCCAGAGCGACGGCTTGTTCCAGCAAACCTTTACGATCCGCCTCGTCCGCTAAACGAATATCGTCATAATTCCAGCGTTGCATCGAATAAGTGCCTGCGGCTTTGCTGCGCTCTGCTATGTCACTGGTGACAAAAGCCGCTTGTTTAGCCGGAGTTTTGGTTAAATCCTGAATCAGCTTAGTACCCGGAGCAAATTCGACTTTGGCTTTGCCTTGCAGCTTCTGCCGCAGGCCATCAACAATACTGACGGTCTGGCGCGGAATACTGCTGTAGCCGCCTAATAACACTTCATCCGCATGAGGGCCTATCACCGCCAGTTGTTTGATGGTGTCGGCTTTTAGCGGCAAAGTGCCGTCGTTTTTCAGCAGCACCATAGACTTTTCGGCCACCTGACGGATAAAAGTCCGGTCTGAAGCAGCTCCGACTAAGGCATTGGCTTTGCTGGCATCGACATAAGGTTGTTCAAACAAACCTAATCTGAATTTCAGCGCCAAAACCCGACTGACGGCTTTGTCTATCGCCGCTTCATCCAACTGACCTGATTTCACTAAAGCTGTTAAATGCGGGAAAGTTTTTGGGTCCGGCGTTTCCATATCCACGCCAGCTAACAAGGCTGCTTTGGCCGAGGCCGCTTCGCTGTCGTACAACCCATGTCTGCTGCCCAATTCCTCAATGGCAAAATAGTCACTAACAATCACGCCGCCAAAACCCCACTGCTGGCGCACTACGTCGTCCAGCAAAGGCTTATTGACATGAGAAGGAATACCGTCAATTTCGTTGTAGGACGCCATAATGCTGCCGGCATGCGCCAGCTTGACCGCTGCTTCAAAAGGCGGCAAAAACACTTCGTGCAGTTCACGTTCACCAATAAAAGCCGGCGCAATATTCACCCCAGCCGCTGGCTGACCATGACCCGTCAGATGTTTTAAAGTCGCCACTACTTTATCAGCAGCAAAAGGGCCAGTTTTACCTGTATCGCCCTGAAACCCCTGCACCGCTGCCACGCCCATAGCCGACATCAGATAAGGATCTTCGCCCATGGTTTCTTCAATCCGGCCCCAGCGTGGGTCGCGGGCAATATCCAACACAGGAGTTAATGCCCAGTGCGAACCGGTCGCACGCATTTCGCGGGCTGTCAGCGCATACAAGTCCTGCATGTCCGCCGGTGACCAACTGCTGGCCAAAGCTATCGCCTGAGGAAAACTGCTGGCATCAAAAGCGGCATAACCGTGCAAGGCTTCTTCATGCATCAAAGCCGGAATACCCAGGCGGGTGTGTTCTTTTAACCAGTGCTGCAGCGCATTGTTAAATTCGGCGGTTTGCTGCGGTGTTTTAAACTCGCTAGGACGGCCTATATGACCAATGCCCAGTGGTATTAATTCTTTGGCTTTTTCCGGCAGAAACTGCAGGTTTTTATCCTCCAGAGTGCGGCGTTGTTGCCAGACGGTTTGCAGCTGAGCCACTTTTTCTTCCAGCGTCATGCGCGATAACAAATCCGCCACCCGCTGCTCTGTGGGCAAACTGGCATTTTGATAAGGCTGCTCTGCTGAAGCCGCAAAAGCGACGCCTAAGCCAAGCACTGCAGAGAGAAGTTGTTTGCCCACTGGCGCCTCCTGTTAATTAACCTGAACTCGGGTTAATGAGTGTCGGTGTTCTTTGATTTAACTAATAAAATCAATTAATTAAAGTTACACTTTTTAAGCACTAAACTCTTTACCAACCTGAATGCGCAGATTTTTGTGGATCTCAAGGCGCTTTGTCGTACGCCATAGCGAGCTATGGCTAGACAAAGCAACGCTGAGAGGCGCAAAAAGATGCCTATTCAGCGACGCGGCTTATCCCGAGTTCAGGTTAATTCATCCCTGTAGGGCTTTAAGGTCTGGATTTTGCCAGCCGCGTCATACTGAATTTCCGCCATTTTGACGGAACGCAGATGTGTTACGCCTTCGGACAAAATAGAGTCGTGGTAAAACAGATACCATTTGCCTGCAAATTCACAGATGGAGTGATGCGTAGTCCAACCCACTACAGGCTCCAGGATCCGGCCCTGATAAGTAAAAGGCCCGTACGGGTTATCCCCTGTGGCATAACATAAAAAGTGCGTGTCGCCTGTGGAGTACGAGAAGTAGTATTTGCCCTGGTATTTATGCAGCCAGGAGGCTTCGAAAAAACGTCTGTCTGTATCACCGGCCAACAGCGGTTTACCTTGTTCGTCCAAAATCAGCACTTCACGTGGCGCTTCAGCAAACTCCAGCATATCGCTGCGTAATTTCGCCACTTTAGGCCCTAACGCCGGTTCGTCTGCTTTAGGTTCGGCATAATCAGCGCTGTATCTATTGTTACGGTAGTTTTGTAACTGTCCGCCCCAGATACCGCCGAAGTACATATAAAAACTGCCGTCATCGTCTGCAAATACGGCCGGATCTATGGAGTAACTGCCTGCTATAGGCTCTGGCTGGGCTTGAAAAGGCCCGACAGGTGAATCGGCCACAGCCACCCCAATCTGGAAAATGCCGTCTGGTTTTTTGGCCGGGAAATAAAAGTAGTACTTGCCGTCTTTTCTGGCGGCATCCGGCGCCCACATCTGACGCTCAGCCCAGGGCACATCTTTGATATGCAAAGCCACGCCATGATCCACAGCAGGGCTGTTTGGGTTATCCAGCGACAACACATGGTAATCCTGCATACCAAAGTGATCACCGTTGTCGTTAAAGGGAATACCCGCCTCTATATCGTGTGACGGATAAATATAAATACGGCCATCAAACACATGAGCCGAAGGGTCGGCTGTATAAATATGCTCCACCAGAGGCTGAGATATAGCTTTTGCTTTCAATTCCTTTAAATCTTGCACTGTTAAATCTTCAGACATAACTTACTCCGCTTGTGCTAAACCAGCAGCAGCGCGGCGTTCATTCAGCTCCTGCTCAATCTGGCTTTCTTTATCTTTGTTAATTTCGTAAAGGCAAATACAGGCCACTCCTAACAGGAAAGGCAAAGAGGCATAAAGGCTGACCGATAACTGGATACCACGGATAGTTTCAGGGGCCTGCACCTGCAGCTGAGCGTCATAACCATAGTGCGCCAGAATACCGGCCACTAAAGCGCCGCCTATACTCAGGCCCAGTTTCAGGCCAAAAATCATCGCAGAAAAAATAATGGCAGTAGCACGACGATGGTTTTTCCATTCGGAATAGTCCGCCACATCGGCGATCATGGCCCATAACAACGGAATAGTGATGCCGTAGAAAAAGCCATGCAAAAGCTGAGAAGAAAACACCAGCCCTATAGCGTCCGCTGGGAACAGATAAAAAGCCAAAACAAATAAAGTAGAGATAAAAAGCGCAACCGCAAATACATCCCTTTTGCCAAACCTGTCAGCCAGAGCTTTGGAAAAACCTATACCAATAATCATGCAAATAATGCCGCCGGCATTAAACAAACTAAAACCTGAGGTGGCTGCATCTTTAGGCCAAAGAAACTCGGTCAGCCCCATGCCGGTCAGCATGGCGTTTAAACCGGCGATAAAGGAGTTAAAACCAATATCTTCAAGAAAGACCGCGACTTGTTGTTCATCCAGATAGTTTTCAAAGTAGAAAATATACATGCCACCTTTCAGTGCCAGCGTAATAAACACCAGCACTGTCAGCACCAGCATAATGACCCAGGGCCGGTTTTTCAGCAGGTCACCAATGTCCTGACGGATAGTAGACTTCTCTGAGCTACAGGTTAATACCCGTTCTTTGGTGGTGATAAAAGTAATAAGGAAAAACACAATGCCAACACAGGCAAAGAGCGTCATGGTGTTTTCAAAGCCCACGGCTTTATCACCATCACCCAAAATCAGTACCAGGGGTAATAACAGCGCCTGAATAATAAACTGCGCCACCATCACAGCAACAAAACGATAGGCCGATAAACTGTTGCGATCCGCCATATTACCGGTCAACACCCCACTTAAGGCTGAATACGGCAGGTTGTTAGCCGAATACACCAGTACCAGCACTACATAAGTAATAAAGGCATAGGCAATTTTGCCTTCAGGGCTGAAATCCGGGGTGCTGAACGCCAGCAAGGCAATGACACCAAAAGGCACTGAAGTCCAGAGGATCCAGGGTCTGAACTTGCCCCAGCGGCTTTGAGTGCGGTCGGCAATAATGCCCATAATGGGGTTAAAACAAGCCCCTATTAAACCACCGATAAAAATAATAGTGGCGGCAGCGCCCGGTGGGATCTGGTACACATCTGTGTAGAAAAAGGCCAGGAAGGTCATCAGGGTCTGAAAAATCAGATTGGCCGCCAAATCCCCGAGGCTATAACCGATTTTTTCGGTCACAGATAATTTTTGTACTGCTGTTTGCATATCTATTCGCCTGTTGCTGGCTTGCTTCACACAAGCCGTTATTTTTAATTTTTATCTGTTGCATGCACTACTGGCTGATCTGGCAGCCAGCTGTTGCTACTGATTTTTTTCTGACCTTAACATACATTGACAGTTGCTAAAGTGGACTAACGGAATGTACTGAAAGAATTATGATTTTTAACAAGCTGGCTGTATTTCAGTCAAACAGAACTTATGCTCAGGCAATGCGCTTACCTACAGGAGATACCATTTTGCAGCACAGCAACGAGCCAGCCGTTTCAGAAGAAAATAAAGTTTTTATTTTATTTATCAGCTTAGTCGCCACCATAGGCGGCTTTTTATTTGGTTTTGACAGCGGTGTGATCAACGGCACTGTGGATGGTCTGCAACAGGCCTTTAACTCAGAAAGTGTCGGTACAGGCTTTAATGTCGCCAGTATGTTGTTAGGCTGCGCCGTGGGTGCTTTTTTTGCCGGTCGGCTGGCTGATATCAGTGGTCGTAAAACTATCTTATTAATCTCTGCTGTGTTTTTTATTGTCAGCGCCTGGGGTTCTGGTATTGCCGAAGGCTCGCTCGAGTTTGTGCTTTACCGGGTATTGGGAGGCCTGGCTGTAGGTGCAGCTTCTGTCATTACGCCAGCTTATATTTGTGAAGTAGCACCAGCCCGTTACCGCGGCATGCTTACCACTTTGCAGCAAATCGCCATTATCTTTGGTTTGTTTATGGCTTTTGTCAGCAATTACCTGCTGGCTGAATATGCTGGCGCTTCTACTGCTCTGTTGTGGTTTGATTTTGCCGCCTGGCGCTGGATGTTCTGGATGGAACTCTTCCCGGCGATACTTTTTCTGCTGATGTTGTTTTTTATTCCTGAAAGCCCACGTTTTCTGGTGCTCAAAGGCAGCAATGAAGCCGCTGCTGCAGTACTGAGCCGTTTGTATGGCAGCGATGCGGCAAGCCGCAAACTGGCTGAAATTCAGCAGTCGTTATCCGCTGATCACCAGCCGCGCCTGATGGATTTAATCAATAGCCAAACCGGCAAAGTGCGCACTATTGTCTGGGTCGGTATTGGTCTTGCCAGCTTCCAGCAGTTGGTGGGCATTAACGTGGTGTTTTATTACGGCGCTGTACTCTGGCAAGCGGTGGGATTTTCTGAATCTGACGCTTTGCTGATTAACGTCATCAGCGGCGGTTTAAGCATAGCGGCTTGTGTTATTACCTTACTGATTATCGATAAAGTCGGCCGTAAACCTTTGCTGAAATGGGGTTCAGTCGGCATGGCTATCACTTTGGGTTTGATGGTTTTTTGTTTTGCCAATGCCAGTCAGGATGAAAACGGCAATCTGCTGTTAGGTGACTGGGGCCAGGTGGCTTTGATCAGCGCCAATGCTTATGTGTTCTTTTTTAATATGTCCTGGGGCCCTGTAATGTGGGTGATGCTGGGCGAAATGTTCCCGAACCAAATCCGTGGTTTAGGCCTTGCCGTCAGCGGCCTGGCGCAGTGGGTGTGCAACTTCATTATTACCATGACCTTCCCGTTATTGCTGGCTGGTATTGGTCTGGCTGGTACTTATGGTCTTTATACCCTGGGGGCAGCGCTTTCTATCCTCTTTGTGATCAGGATGGTGCATGAGACCAAGGGGACTGAATTGGAAGACATGCAAGGTTAAACCCTGAACGTACTGGTGTAGGGGCTGGGCTTGCCCCAGCCCTTCCATCTATACCCCGGTGTTGTTTTATCGTGCTGACATCTGATTTGAACGCAAGACGGGCGGGTGCAAGACCCGCCCCTACGCGATGACATATAAGGAAAACAGATATGAATGTCTTTCATCTGACCAATAAAGCAGGCGATCGGCTGAGCATACTGGAACGTGGTGCCGCTATGCAGCGCTGGTCCACTGCAGTGGGCAACAGTCATCGTGAGTTGATTTTAAGTTATGCCGATCCGGACGCTTATGCCCGGGACCCTTTTTACCTGGGTGCTTTGGTTGGGCCATACGCCAACAGGATCAGCAAAGGCCTTTTGCGGATTGGTCAGCAGTTGTATCAGCTGGAACAAAATGAAGGGCAAAATCAATTGCATGGTGGTGCTGCTGGTTTACACCAGATGAACTGGCAACTGCTGGAACAGCAGGAATCCAGACTGGTGTTGTGCTGCGAAATGGCCGATGGTCAGGGTGGTTATCCGGGTCCGGTG
>CBIMJC010000218.1:0-6852 GCA_966244125.1 uncultured Rheinheimera sp. | reverse complement strand
ATCAGTGACTCTGAGGATTCAGAGCCACCATGTGGTGTGTCCAGAAATACGACTTTGTCGATGTAAGGTCTGGCACTAAAAATAAAAATATCTTTGACCTTGTCCATTTCCCTTTGTGCATGTCCCAGCTGTTCGGGGCGTTCTGTAAAACTTAAATCCCAAAGCAGATAGTCTGTATTCTGGATCAGGGTTTTGCTGATCACACCGCCCATACTGTGGCCAACCACCACTATTTCATCCAGTTGCCTTGTACCGCCACTGGCGTTGAGCATGGCATGCAGCTCATCCAGTTTTTTTCGTAACCGCATGGAGTTGTAAAAAGGTGGTGGGCCTGACGGATAAAAAGCGTGCCAGATCTGATAACGCTGTTTGAGCTCTTCATCCTGCAGTACCGCCATCGTCAGTTCGTACCAAATCAAAGGGCTGGAATTCAGACCATGGATCATCAGCAGAGGTTGTTTGTTTTTTTGCAGCGGTGTCACGCTATACACGCCCAGTTTATTGTCAGCCAGCTCTGCGTTAAATAAGCCGGGCAATTCCAGATCGGCCAGTTTGGCTTGTTGCATCAGCCACAAATAACTGCTGGCGGCGTCATACAACAGAGGATAAGAAGCTGACGTAAATTTTAACTCTGCCACATCCTGCATCAAATGGCCTTGTAAGGTCAGCTGAATTTGCAGGTCTTGATTAAATTTCAATTCTTTCAGGCTAACGGTGACAGAGCGGAAAATACCCTCGGGTGGATAGTTTTTGTCCCAGCCTTTGCCATTATTTTCCCGCATGGCAACCAGGCTGACACCTAAGCCTGAGCCAGCGATTTTTTGGTGATGGCTTTTAATGGCCTGAAATTCACTGGCCAGCACATAATCTTCGAAGGGCAAACCGGTTTCATCCACTACGGACTCCAGTACGATACGAAGTGCGGGGTGACGGTATTTTTGTTTGGGCAGCATGGTATGTAAAAAGTGAGTCAGACTTTGGTTATATAACAGAGTGGCTTGTTGCAACTGTTTCCCTGATAACTGAGAAGAAGATAACCAAAATTGTGCACAGCTTAGTTGCAACAAACTTTTATTGGCGGTTTCATCAGGTAAGCTGAGCAAATCAGGGCAATACAAGGCCAATTCCTGGCCATCCATCTGTTGCATACGGGCGTACTGATAACTAAACAACTGGTTCGCTTCCAGCGCTTTTTTAGTCGAAGGCAGCAGTTTTAAAAAATGTGGACTGGTGCAGCCGCCAATAAGAAAAAGGCAGAGCAAAAACAAGCTGGTTATGTTGAGCTGTGCCTGCACTATATTGTCCTTTGCAAGGCTGGAGATATTTTAGTCTGTCAGATAATGCGGCCAGACACCAAACAAAATTTATATTAAAAATCAGTGACTCAGCTATATTATGCAGCCACTTAAACTTTTTTATTTTTCCGTTTAAACCTTTTTGTGCTGTGCTTTCGACTAAACAAATAACACTAGATTGAAAACAATAACAGGAATGGGAACTTGAGGTCTGACAATCCGCAGCACAGCGTGCGCCCCATGGATGAACTGGTGTTTTTGTCGCAGCAAGGGGACAGAAACGCTTTCCGCCAGCTGTATCAACAGTATTCAGGCCGGGTCTATGCCATCTGCCTGCGTTTGCTGGCGGATCGCGGCAAAGCCGAAGATGCCTGTCAGGACGTTTTTGTAAAAGTATGGCAGCAGTTAAACCTGTTTCGTGGGGACAGCAGTTTCAGCACCTGGCTGCACAGCATTGCTACCCGCACTGCCATAGATCTGTGGCGGCAGGATAAAGTGCTGCGCCTGGCGACAGAAGAGTTACCGGAAATAGCCGGTGCTGAGTTGGGCCAAAGCAGGGAGCTGGAGCAGTTAATATTACGTTTGCCACATCAGGCAAGAGCCGTGTTTGTGTTGTTTGCCTTAGAAGGCTATCAACATCAGGAAATTGCGGAGCTGCTGGGTATAGCAGAAGGCAGCTCAAAATCGCAGTATCACAGAGCACGGCAGTTATTAAGGGAGTGGTTAGATGAAAACTGAACATGAATTAGATGCCCTGATCAGCGGACTTTCCAAAGAGATCCAGCCGTCCCGTGATTTGTGGCCAGAACTTGAGTCGCGTTTAACTCAGGCTCAGGTAAAAACCGCAGAAGTAGTGCCGCTCAAACCGAACAAATGGTTGTCTGTGCCTTTTGCCGGGGCTTATGTCGCCAGTGCTGCGTCTGTGTTGTTTGCTGTCACTTTATTTTGGCAACCTGCGGCTTTACAGCCGCCAGCACCAGTGCAACCTGCAGTGTTTAACCCACAACTGATGGATGCAGAAACCGCTATTATTTACAGCTTTGAACAAGCCAAAGCTGAACAGCTGGCCAGCATGAAAACTGTTGATCCTGTGTATGCCGACTGGCAGCAACAACTTGCCCAGTGGCAACAGGCGATAGGTCAGGTTCAACTGGCACTGAAATACAATCCGAATGAAGCTTTGTTGCTTAAACAATTACGCCAATTGTATAGCCAGCAACAGAATTATTTACAAAAAGTGGTCCAGTCGGGCCTGGTTTAATCTGGAGTAACACGATGAAACAACAACTGATTTTGGGCCTGGCTCTTACGGTACTCAGCCAGTCTTTGTGGGCTGCCGAATCTGTAAACGAAAATCTGCAGGTCGCCGGCAACGAAAAAATTTACATTGAGACTATGCGTGGTGAAGTGGAGATAGTTGCGACTTCTGAAGGGCGTTTTAAGGTCAATGGCACCCTGGACGAAAAAGCAGAAGGGTATGAACTGGAATCAAAAAATGGTTTCACCAGCTTTAAGGTAAAAATGCCGAATATGCGCAATTACGGCAATTGGGACGATCAGGAAAAAGAAGGCTCACGTTTGAAAATTGAAGTGCCGCAAGGCTCAGAGCTGGAATTTCAGGGTGTGAATGCCAATGTCAGGGTGTCAGGTGTGCAGGGCAGTAGCAAAATTACTACTGTAAACGGTTCAGTCTATGGCGAAAAACTGCAGAAATTTATTCAGTTAGAGACAGTCAATGGTGAAATCACCAGTGTGAATAACAATGGCCGCATCAGTCTGCATACAGTGAATGGCGAAATTGAAGACAGTGGTTCTCAGGGGCGTCTGAGTATCGAAGCGGTCAATGGCAGCATAGATACAAAATCCTCAGCTGAAGAAGTTTCTGTGTCTGTGGTGAATGGTGAAGCAGATTTGGAACTGACCAATGTGCAGCAGTTGACCATGAGTTCAGTCAATGGCTCTTTGGATGCAGAACTCAAAGGCAGTCTTGCCCCAAGGGTAGAAGTCAGCACAGTCAGTGGTGACGCTGAGCTGAAGCTGGATAAAGCGGTGAATGCCAAGTTTAATCTGGTGGCCAACGCAGGCGGTTCTATTAAAAACGAATTGACCAGCCACAAACCAGAAAAAGCTAAATACGGCCCTCGTCGCAGCCTTGAATTCAGCACAGCTCAGGGGGAAGGCAGTGTAGAGATGAGTACAGTCAGCGGCAGTCTGAAACTGGAATCCAATTAAGTTGTGCTGTTAAAAATGGGGCTGCTCAGATCGGTTAAACAATGGATTTGAGCAGCCCTATTTTTGTGTTTATCAGCTTGCACACCAGCTTTACATAACTTTGCAATAGTCCAATCGTATTCAGTTATATCTGAATTGTTAAAAACTGTTATTAACTGTTGGAAGTGGTAAAAACGCTAGGTTTTTCATAGGGCTGTACATAATCTCTCCGGCAACTAACAATCAAGTTACAGGATAGCTTTATGAACATGATACAGCGTGCCAGTCGTCTGGCTTTGCCATTGTTTTCGCTGATCGCCTTAGCCGCCTGCGGTGGCAGCTCTGGAGATAAAGCCGAAGATGAAGGTTTTAATCAAGGGTACGTACAGTTTTATAACGGTGCAGCCAACAGCGCCAACAGCTCTTTTACCGTTAATGATGTAGCGGCAGGTTCTGCAACTTTTGGTGATGCCTCCAATATGCTGAGCATTGAGCCGGGCAGTTACAAGTACCAGCTGAAAAATGCAACCAGCAGTGCGCTGATTAAAGAAGCCGAGATCACTCTGAACAAAGGTGAAAAAACGCTGCTGTTGATGACGGGTGATGTAGCTAACCCAAGCATTTTGTCTTTAACTCACAAGCGTGAAGAGAAGTTTGAAGACGAGTTCCGGGTTTATGTGGCTAACTTATCCGCTAATTATGACAAAGTAGATGTCTACACTGCAGCTGAGACTGATGATTTCAGTAAAGCAGTTCTGCTGGAAACTGTTGCCAGCAAAGAAATTACCAAAACCGGAAAAATGCTCAAACGTGGTAAATTAAAGCTGTTTATTACCCCGGCTGGCAGCAAAACTCCGTTTTTTGAAGCCGCAGCCTACAACTTCCAGTACACCACCAGCTATGTGTTGGTTGTGCGTGACAAGTTAGGCCCTATGGTGAATCAGGTGTCTCTGGATGTGGTGGGTAATTCAACCACAGTGGAGGCCTTAGAGCACCGTCTGGCTAAAGGTCAGGTGCGTATTTACAACAGTCTGGACAATCAGCAGGGCCAGATCGCCATCAACAACCTGCCGGTCAGTGACTTAGTGCAGGATACTCTGACCGACTACATTCAGTTAGACAAAAACGACTACAGCCTGGCTGTATTGAATGAAAACAACCAGTTGTTGTTAAACAACGTGTTGTTAACCATTAACGCCGGTCAAAGCAAGGCAGTATTGTTGTTCCGTGATGCAGAGCAAAAAGTAGGTATCGTCAGTTTTACTGAGAAAAACGTACCACAAATCCATGAGCATGAAATCAATGTGGCTAACCTGGTGCCTGATTTCAAAAACCTGCATTTCTATTTTGTACGTCAGAACGAAACTATTGAAAGTGCTAAATTCCATGTTAAAGCGCTGGACTTTAAAAAGTACGCCAGCCTGATCTTACCTAAAGATTTCTATTCAATTTCTTTAGTGCACGTGGCTGACAATGGCACTATCAGTTTGTTGGATAAATCTGACATGCTGCAGTTAGAAGCAGGTAAAAACTACATTCTGGCGGCTGAACCATCAGCTGCTGCTCCAAGTGGTTACAAAATCACGCTGGTGAAATAGTTCACAGGTAGAAGTAGTACATCAAAAAAATGGCCACAGGACGTGGCCATTTTTTTTAGCTGGCTTTTATTCTTTGCAGGCAGAGCACTGCTCTACAGTTTTTCCGGTAATAGATTTCACCAGTCCGGCCATAGCAGGTGCAAGGTCCTGAGCCGGGATCACCACTTCGACTAAGGCTGGTTTGTCTTGCTGTGCGTTGATTTTATCCAAGGCCTGCAGTAATTCCCCGCCTGTCTGCACTTTGTAACCTTCGACGGAAAAGGCTTTGGCTAAGCTCAGATAATCCCAGCTTGGCAGCAGATCAAAAGGTGCAAATTCCCCCCCTTTGGCAAAAGCACAGATATCAACAAAAGACTGCTCTATGGCATACACCTTGTTGCTGATCACAAAAACCACAGAATTCAGCTGATGCCGGCTGATGGTGGACAAAGACTGGCACATCATCATAAAACCACCGTCTCCTGCTATTGCCATTACACGTTGCTTGCTGGCATAAGCCACTCCTGCGACACAGCCTGTTTCATGACCTAATGAGCCCCAGGCCGCATCAGCAATAAAGCTGTCCTGCGGCAAACCATACAAGCGGGCTGACATATACAAGGACGAGCTTTCGCCTAAGACCAGCCTGGTTTTATCCCGCAGCTGGTGCTCAAGTAAGTAGCCATAAAACAGATCAAAAAAGTTCTGATAACTCAGTTGTTGTTGCAACAAAGCGGCTGTGATTTGCGGTTGAGGCGGTAGCAGGGGCAACATGATGTTCTGCCGTGGATACAAGGAACTGGCTTTGATTTGTTCTGTCAGTTGGCTGATAAAATCAGCCAGATAAACCTGATGATAATAAGCCTGGCCAAGCCGCGAGGTGTCATCGTTATTGACCACTATCATCTGGTCAAACTGCCGGGTCAGCATGGTCAGGTAGTCATCGGTAAAAATAACCCCCAGCGCCAGAATACAATCGGCTTTTTCGACATAGTCCACTGTGGCTGGGAAAGAGGCGCCATCGGCATAAGTGCCGATAAACAGCCCTTCGTTTTCACTGATCACTGTTTTGGCCAGACTGGTGGTGCTGTACGGCAAGCCACTGGCTTTTAATAACTCCAGCACGGCAGCTTGTAAGCCAAACCTGTTGATTTCCACGCCCAATAAAACCAGCGGTTGTCTGGCTTTATTCAGCAGGCTCAGGCTGTTGTTCAGCAGTGCCGTCAGTGAGTCCCTGTTGCTGACCAATGGCACAGCACATAGCCCGCCTTCTGGTCTGGCGCAGGCTAATCCCCAGACGTTTTGCCAGGCCTCCAGATACACAGGCCGGCGCAGGCTGATGGCTAAGGTTAAGGCTTTGTCGATTTGCTGGCAGGCGGTGTTGATATCAGTAAGGACCTCGGCCGCTACTGTGACATTGGCAAACACCTTACTGTCAGCCAATAAATCCCCTGTGCTGTGATGAAACAACACCCCGGTTTCTTTGATGGTGACTCTGTTGGCTGCTGTGGGGCTGGCGGTAATCACCACCACAGGATTCCTTTCCACATAAGCGCCGGCAATAGCGTTTAATACACTAAAAGTGCCGACGCCAAACTGCACTGACACAGCACCTATGCCTGTTAAACGGGCATAACCATCAGCGGCATAACCTGCTCCGAGTTCGGTCAGATCGCCAACTGCTTCAATGCCGTCAAAGTCTTCCAGTGCATCCATAAAGTTAGCGACATAGTCCCCCGGCACCTGAAAGACTTTACGCAGCCCCAACT
>CBIMJC010000217.1:0-6911 GCA_966244125.1 uncultured Rheinheimera sp. | reverse complement strand
ATACGGCATTTACTTACCATGACGTCCGGCATTGACTGGGATGAAAGCACAACGGCCGGCTACAACAACTGGGTATTGTCGGCGGATCCTGCCCGTTATGTGCTACAGCGTTCAGTGGTCAGTACGCCGGGTACAAGCTTTAACTACAACTCAGGTGCAGTGCATTTGTTATCGGTGATTTTGCAAAAGGCGACTGGACTGTCGACCTCAGCCTATGCACAGCAGGAGCTGTTTACACCGCTTGGCATCACGGCCTTTGCATGGGAAGTATTGGCTGATGGCTATACCAATGGTGGCGCAGGTTTACGTATAGGCGCCAGAGATTTAGCGAAACTGGGCCTGTTGCTGCAGCAACAGGGACGCTGGCAACAGCAACAGTTGGTCCCGGCTTATTGGTTACAATTAGCCGCCAGCCCTCATAGCACAGTACGAAACCAGCTCAGTACTCTGAACCTGAGTCACTACGGTTACTTATGGTGGCTGGGACAGGCGGACGGCCTACAGGCTCAATTGGCATGGGGCTTTGGTGGGCAATTTATTTTGACCATTCCGGATAAAAATCTGACACTGCTGCTACTGCAGAACCACAGCTCAGGAACCAGCAATCAGCAGGAAGAACAAGGTATGCAACTGTTGTTGCAGCAGGTATTAGCCTCGGCTCTCTGACGCTTGCCTGACCGCAAATACTAAAGGTTGCACCTTTTGTCTCTGACTAAAGCGCATTTTTGTCAGATAAATCGGCCCAAAAGATAACCTCAAAGCCTCCATCACTGACTTTTTGTTACCAATGACTCAGGTTAGTTAAGTCTTTTCAGTGTCTTAGGTCCTACTGTTTGCCATTTTCAGCTTGCTGCTAACGTTAGCCTAATGTTAACCTTCCGCTTACACTTATTGTTATTACAGGGATGAAATCATGCGTAAATCATTAGTAGCCGCCAGTCTGTTTATCTGCGGTTTGGCCCAAGCCGATTTATTAGACGCCTTAAAATATTACGATCAAAAAGACTATGCCAAAGCTCAGACAGAATTTGCCGCATTAGTACCGCTTGGTAATGAAACTGCAGCCTTTAATCTGGCCGTGATGCATCAGGAGGGCCAGGGCACTGCTGTTGATCTGGTAAAAACCCAGGCTTATCTGCAATTGGCATTTAGCCTTGGCGACAAAAAGTCAGAGCGCCTGGCCAAAGCGCTGTTTGACCAGTTAACACCTGTTGAGCAACAACAGGCCAGTACTCATTTTGAGCAGTTAGTGGCGTCCGTGCAGATTAATAATCCAGCTGTGGAGGAACAACCTGATGTTGACATGCCAGAACCCATATCCCGCAAAGAACCCAGGTATCCCGCGTCCGCAGCACGCAGAGGACAGTTTGGTTTTGCCGATGCCCGTTTTCTGATTGATGAAAAAGGCCAGGTGCAAGGCGTTGAAATAGTGAATGAATACCCAAAAGGCACTTTTGATACATCGACAAAAAATGCTCTGAGCAAATGGCAATACCAGGCCACAGGGCAAAAACACATAGGCCGGGTCTCCCTGAGTTACACTCTGGGCGGCCTGGAGCTCAGTAAAACCCGTATCGACAACCTGGTGAAAGAGCATAAATTGTTTGACTACGCCGCAGCTGGTTCACCTGAGCATCAGTACCAACTCGGTTCTTTATTACGACTGCTCAATAGCAACTCTTTTGCAGACATAGAGCAGGATCCTGACCAGCCTCTGGCCTCTGAGTTCGACCTGCCAAAAGAACTTTTTACTCAGAACTATTTGGATCCCAAACCTTTAGCGGGTTTTAAAGGCAATGCTAAAGTCACCACGGACGAGAATGGCAAAGTTATTGCTGTGCTTGAAAGTAAACCGCTGAACAAAACTGAAGTGGAAGCTTTGTTACTGGGTCAACAACTGCATAGCAAAGCCAAAGCAGGCCAGTACTCCATCCATGCCATAGCTAAAGATAACGGTAAGGTGTACATCAGCAAAGTACTGAAAGTACCGTCTTATTACAGCAGCGACTACTGGTTACTGACAGCAGCTAAAAATGGTCACCTGGAGGCACAACGTTTAATGGCTGCCCGTTCTGATGAATGGGAAAACTATATGCTGCAACAAAATGATGCTCAGGTACAAACCTGGGCTGGGGTCAGTAAAATACTCAAAGGCGAACAGGAACAAGGCCAATTGCTGCTGGAAAAAGCTATAGCTCAGCAGTATCAGGTGGCTGAAGAAATCAAAGCCGCATTGTAATTTCAGCTTTAAATTCCATAAAAAAGCCCACCTGATACTATGGTAGTACTGTGGGCTTTTTTCTTCGTGAACCTGATTAACGCACTGACTTTTTCTCCAGTGCGGCATGCATATCTTCCAGCCTTATACCTCTGGTATCTATGCCATGGCGTTGCAGTAAAAAGGCAGCCGTAACTAAAGCGGCCATAATCACCAAAGCTGATAGCGCCATCTGATCAAACAACCCTAAAACCCCAAGCAAAGCACCTAAAATGCCACCAAATTTTGAACTGGCCGCCACTATACCCGAGCCTGTGCCACGCAAATGCACAGGATAAATCTCAGCCGCATAAGGGATCAGCATGGCAATGACACCACTGGAGCTGACCAGCAACAAGGCGATAGAGACCGACAGCAAAAATACAGAGCGGCTATCAAGCCAGTCAAACAGGCAAAAACTCAGCAAAGACAAAGCTGTTAACAGGATAAACAGCAACAAAGTTTTGATACTGCTCCAGCTGTGATAGAGCCAAATCACCAGCGCTACTCCAGGCAAAGCAAAAAAAGCCGACTTGGTAATGATTGCACTGGCCTGCCCCGCTAAGCCCATTTCCCCTAAATTGGTCGGCAGCCATAACATAAAACCGAAGTTCACCAGCCCCCAGGCCACACCTGCCGCCACTAAACCTAAAGTGATACCGGCATAATGCCCTTCGAGCAGCTGTTTAAACCCGGCCTTTGGCGCTGCTGGCTCTTCTTCGACCACTATGCTGCTTTGATCCTGAGATTGCACACCACTGAAACGCTGCAGCACCAAACGGGCCTCTGTCGTTAAACCTTTACTTGCCAGATAACGGGGCGATTCAGGAATATAGCGGTTTAAGAAAATCACCAACAAGCCTGTTGGCAAACCCAGCATCCATAAAATACGCCAGCTAAACAAAGGCTCCAGCACTGCGGCAGAACCGGAAGCCACCAGATATCCGGCTGCTGTACCAAAGCCCCCTAAAGCCACCAGCAACCAGCCTCTGTGTGCTGCTGGTATAGTTTCAGCCATCAGGGTAAAGGTAATGGGCAATAAACCACCTGCTGACATGCCCATTAAAAAGCACATCACCAGATTCCATTCAAAAGTCGGCATAGCACCACAAATGGCGGTGCCGATAAACATCAAAGCTGACAGTAAAATGGCAGCCCTGCGGCCGAATAAATCCGCCATCAGGCCCCAGATCACCGAGCCTATAGTGGTGCCTGTTAACGCCACCAGCGCCAGCACACCCGCCTCTTTTGAACTGATGCCGTATTCAGCTTTTAAACCCGGCATGACAAAACCTAAAGTGGCGGGTTTCATCACATCCACTATCACAGCCGCCATCAACACCATCACCAAAGTCCAGTGTTCTTTATTCAGCGGTAACTGATCGGCGACATGAAAATGCAATCTGCTGTTGTCGTTGCTGCGCAATTGATCCAGTCGCGGCATCAAACCATAGATGGCCAGCACTAAACCAAGTGGGATCAGCCCCATACCAATCAGCATATTGCTGTCCATTGGCATACCCACCATTTGATAATCCATATAAGAAGCATGAATAAACATCGGGATATGAGCTAACACCCCCAAAGTGATACCAATACATCCCAGCCAAAAAGCAAACGGATGGTAAAAATTTATTCCCTGTGATTTCATTCAACTTGTCTCTGTGATTGGCCTCTGCTGAGGCACTTATTGTAAGCGCAAAGCATACTGGGCAACGCTCTGTAATGGCAAGCGCAGCAGCAACAGCTTTTTTGATAAAAGCTGTTGATTAGAAAACAAAAATTAGCGCTGTTTTGCATTACAAATTCAGCTACCATAAATCTTCGTTCTGTCAGCCTTACACCAGAGTCTAAGGACTGTTCCTGTACCCTATTCCAACTGAGGATTTTATGCGTCGTTTTTCTGTTGCTTTGCTGTGTTTATTCAGTGGTTTCGCTCTGGCCAAACCCGGTGAACTGGTGTTTTCCAGCGACTTTGAACAGGATGCCCATCAGTGGAATATTCTTGCTGGTTGTCAGCGTAGCTCTGAAATGGCCCGCACTGGTGTAAGTAGCTTATTTTGTCAGGATGGCAGCAGCTCTTTAGTCAGCCGTTATCCGGTATCTGAACTGGGTTTACTGGAGTTTTGGGTCAAGCCTCAGTCCGCTTTTGCCAGTTACCGTATTAATATTTTAACGTCGTCTTCTGTCGCTTTAGATGCGCAGTGGCAACAGGTGGGCCTGATTGAAGCGCCTGCCGGCACTGAAGCTTATATGGCGCATCGGGTTTCTATTGACGATCCGGGCCGCAAATACCTGCGTTTAGATATAGAAACATTACATGGTGGCGTGGCGCTGGATGATGTGACGCTGGACCGTATTCTGCTCGACACAGCACTACAGAAAAACGAACAAAAAATTATCAGCGGTATTTTAGATAAGCTACAAACCAATAAAAATTATGAACTGCAAACTGAGTCCTTCCGCACTATAGGTAAAAACTATGCGGCGCAGCTGGAGAGTCAGCGCCAGTATCTGGAATACGCCAACGCTATTTATTCGACCATCACCTTTGCACTGGCCAGTTCAGAGCGCAACAAAATGTCGAATCCTATGGCCTATTCGTCGTTCCGTACTATTCTGGCCGACACCAAAAGAGTGTCGTCACCTTTGCAGCAAGCCCGGCTTAATTCGATGGTGAAACCTTTTGGTGATTTAACCACAGCTACCTTAACAGTGGTCAGCGGTGGCTTATATGCCGCTTTTGCTGAGCCTTTTAAGTCCTTTCTGGCCACAGCCTTTGATAAATCCAATTACGAAAATGCCGACCTGAATCGTAAAGATCGTAAGTTTGCCGAGGAAAACGGTTTAAAAATTTATGAACAGGCCGAGAAGTTTTTAAACGAACTGGAAAAAGAACTGGTGCAGGTATCAGCTCTGGATAACGATTTGCAAAGCATGCTGAAGATGGTGGAAGTGTTCCGCAAAGATTTGGACAAGCACCTGCGCGACTATATCCAGCATGCTGGCCTTGCCCGCACTCAGGAAAACTACAGCAGGGTGATGAGTAAAGATGAGTCCATTCGTACACTGGTAATGAATGAAATGGGTGAAAACGTCACCACTAAAGCCCAGGCTTATCTGGCCGCCAATGACAATACCCAGTTAATCCAGTACATGTTAAAAACCTCAGAACAGCTTGAAGGCATGCAGGAGTTTAAAGAGCGTTTTAACCAAATTACCTCTTCGGCCCTGACCTTTTACGACAGATTTGAACGTTCAGTTGCGCCGGATCAAAACCCCTTCACCGACGCCAAAGATAAAGCGGCGTGGGAGCAACACGCGCAAAAAGCCAGAAGTTATATCAAACAGTCCAAAGAGGCTTTTAGCAAAGCTTATATGTAAGGCTGCTGCACAGAGAAAAAGCCAGTCAAAGCACAACAACTTTGACTGGTGAGAAGACATAAGATTATTTGGCGGCGCGTGGCTTAGCTTTCGGCTTGGCCTTTGGCTTCACCTTGTTGGCACTGTCCAAATCAATCCGGGTTTCACTGGCTTTGTTCGAGCGGCCCGACAACACCTTACGTGAAATACTTTTTAACAGTGACTCACGGTTACTGACTTCAAAACCCGGCACTATCACACGTTTGATGCGGCTACCGATCAGTTTTTGAATCCGCTCTAAGGTTTGCTCTTCTTCACGGCTGACAAAGGAAATCGCCAGCCCTTCTGCACCAGCACGGCCGGTGCGGCCTATACGGTGGACATAGTCTTCCGGCAGATAAGGCAGGTTAAAGTTCACCACATAATCCAGCCCCTGAATATCCAGACCCCGGGCCGCCACTTCGGTGGCAATCAGCACCTGTAACTTTGCCGATTTAAAGTCGGCTATAGCACGACGGCGGGCGCCCTGACTTTTATCGCCATGGCAGACTGCAGCGTCAATTTTTTTCATTTGCAAACCAGCTAATAAGCGATCCGCCTGCTCTTTGGTACTGGTAAAGACCAGCACCTGGAACCAGTTATTTTCCAGCAGCAATTGCTCAAACAACTCAATTTTGCGGCTCTCTTCCACCGGATACACCAGATGCTCTACTGTATCTGCTGTGCTGTTGGTTTTGGCCACCCGGATTTGCTGGTGATTTTTCAGAATTTTATGCGACAGCTCATTCACTGCAGGTGAAGTAGTGGCGGAGAACAACAGGGTCTGACGGTTGTTCCCTGTCATTTGTATCAGCTTCAGCACGTCTGTGACAAAGCCCATATCCAGCATACGGTCGGCTTCATCCAGCACCACAAATTCAACATCAGTTAAAATCACATTGCCAAGCGCCATATGCTCAATCAACCGGCCCGGTGTACTGATCACAATATCGATACCAGTTTGTAATTTATTGGCCTGTCCACCCATTTTGACGCCACCATACAGCGCAGTCACACTGATTGGCACAAACTTAGCGTATGCAGAGATGGACTCAGCAATTTGTTCTGCTAACTCACGGGTCGGCGTCAGGATCAAAGCGCGTGGACGCTGCGCCACAGTCGCCTTAGGTTTATCCAGCATGCGCTGTAACACTGGAATAGCAAAAGCAGCAGTTTTGCCAGTGCCTGTTTGCGCTGTCACCTGCAAATCTTTGCCACGGCGCGCCGGCACTATCGCCTGCTCCTGCACCGG
>CBIMJC010000216.1:0-6938 GCA_966244125.1 uncultured Rheinheimera sp. | reverse complement strand
AATTCAGTTTAGTTGCATTTATGTTAAATATCTAAAGTGAGCACAGGTTTCGGCTTATGGTTCTGGCTCGATTGAGTCCTGCGGCAAAAATCGCTACCATAGCGGCAGTTTTTTCATCCTTTAGTGCAGGTTCAGATGTCCTCTGCTGTCTCTATTACCCTGGTGCAGCAGCCTTTTGTTGTGGCTGCTGTGGCGCAAAACACCACCAAAGTGCTGGAAATTGCCAAAGGCAGTCAAAGCGATCTGTTGTTATTTCCTGAGCTGACCTTAACAGGTTACCCGCCGGAAGATTTATTGCTGCGGCCTGACTTTCAGTTATTGGTCGAGCAAAGTCTGCAGCAGATTTGTGCGGCTAAGCTGCCAAATACACTGGTTGTGGGTCACCCATGGCGCGATGGCGAAGCCTTGTATAACGCCGCTTCTGTGATTCAAAAGGGTGAAGTGATAGCCCGTTATTACAAACAGGCGCTGCCCAATTATGGTGTTTTTGATGAAAAACGTTATTTCACTGCTGGCACTGAAGCTTGTTGTTTTGAGCTGAAAGGCCAACGTTTTTCAGTGCTGATTTGCGAAGATGTCTGGCAGGGCGCTCCGGCCGCTTTGGCCAAAGAGCAAGGTGCAGACTGGGCTTTGGTACTCAATGCCTCACCTTATGAAATTGGTAAAGCACAGCAGCGCGAAGACTTATTACAGACCTTAGCCAAACACCTGCATTTGGGTTTTGTCTATGTGAATCAGGTGATAGGACAGGATGAGCTGGTGTTTGACGGCCAGTCGCTGGTGGTAAGTCCGGACGCGCAATTGCTGTTCCGTGGTAAAGCTTGTGAACCTGAACTGGCTACTGTGAATTTAGCGGCCCGTGGTCAACAGTATGGCCATGTAGAGTTAGCCCCCCGCTTGTCCGTCGAAGCTGAAGTGTATGCCGCTTTAGTGATGGCCACCCGTGATTATATTCAGCACAACGGTTTCCCTGGCGCCGTTTTAGGCTTATCCGGTGGTATAGACTCCGCCTTAACGCTGGCGATAGCAGCAGATGCGATAGGCGCTGACAAGGTACAGGCCCTGATGCTGCCTTTTGCTTATACCTCCTCTATGAGTGTCGAAGATGCCAAAGCTCAGGCCCAGGTGATGGGTGTTGAGTTTGATTCTGTCTCCATTGAGCCTATGTACAACAGCTTTATGCAGCAGCTCACGCCGCTGTTTCAAGGCAAAGGCAAAGACACCACAGAAGAGAATCTGCAAGCCCGTATCCGGGGTGTGCTGTTGATGGCGATGTCGAATAAAACCGGCCGTATGCTGCTGACCACAGGCAATAAAAGCGAAAACGCTGTAGGTTACTGCACTTTGTATGGCGATATGTGTGGTGGCTTTGCTGTGATTAAAGATGTGCCAAAAACATTGGTGTATCGTTTAGCAGAATATCGCAACAGCATTTCACCTGTGATCCCACAACGGGTGATCGACAGACCACCATCGGCTGAACTGGCACCGGATCAAACCGATCAGGACAATCTGCCGCCTTATGATGATTTAGACGCCATGATTGAAGCTTATGTCGAACAGGACAAGTCCCTGCCTGCCATAGTGGCGATGGGCTATGATGAAGCTACAGTTCGCAGGGTGTTAAACCTGATTGATATCAACGAATACAAAAGACGCCAGTCGGCCGTGGGTCCAAAAGTGACCAGCCGCAACTTTGGTAAAGACAGAAGATACCCCATCACATCGTGGATGCGGAAACAGCGCTGAGGAAGTCATGAAAAAAGTTGAAGCTATTATTAAGCCTTTTAAATTAGACGATGTACGCGAAGCTCTGGCCGAAATTAATATCACTGGCATGACAGTGACTGAGGTCAAAGGTTTTGGCCGGCAGAAAGGCCATACCGAACTGTACCGTGGTGCAGAGTATATGGTCGACTTTTTACCTAAGGTAAAAATTGAACTGGTACTGCCGGACGAACAGGTAGAGCGCTGCATTGATGTGATTATCAAAACAGCCCAGACAGGCCGTATTGGGGATGGCAAAATTTTTGTGTTTGATGTGGAGCGGGTGATCCGTATCCGCACAGGCGAAGAAAACGAAGACGCAGTGTAATAAAGAGGGTCACCCATTAGCCTCTCGGTGTCAATAGCGTAACCAAACCCTCGCGCACTGCAAAGTGCGCGTCTTTTTCTTTTCCCCTGTAAACCTGCAACCGTCGCATTTTAGTTCTCGCTAGTGGTTGGCGATATATCGCTCCAGTCACCCATCAGGATCAAGGCTTGGGACTCACTGCGTCCGGCCCCTGGCTACGTGTAGCCCCAGAAAACCCTCTGTTCTCCCACCAGTCCAATTGAATGCAGCTTGTGCTGCGACAGATCTATGGTTTTAAACCAACCCCTTTCTGGCTCTGGTGGCAGGCGATAGTACGGCAAACAAGGTAAAACAGCGCAGACGTGCAATCAGAGCTTTGGTTTTACCAACCCAGGTACGACATCATCTGCGCTGTGTCGAACTCAGCTGAAGGCTCGTTTCACATCAAATGCCTCTCCGTTTTTGAGCATGTTGTAACTGGCTCTGGCCAGCTTGTGCGCTACAGCCTTCATCGCCACCACCTTTGGGCTTTTGGCGCATTTGCGCTGATAAAAACGATGGATAGCTTCATTGGACGCAATCGCAAAATGCGACGCTTCCATAAAGGCCCAGCACAGGTAACGGTTGCCACATTTGCGGTTGCCTTCGCCTTTTTTCTTGCCATTGCTCTCCCGTGTGGAATCGACCATCCGGGCGTAGGAAGCAAACTGCCCGCTGCTGTCAAATCGCTTGATGTCGCCGGTTTCCAGATAAATCGTCATCGACAGAATATCGCCTACCCCCGACATGGTTTTGAGGAGCTGGAATTCTTTATTCGGTTTGAGCTGTCGCAGTAATTCGGATTCAACGCTATTGATTTGCTGCTCCAAAGCTTGCATCACCGTCCAATTGGCCAGGAGTGCCATGCGCTGCTCCGGAAGCAATGGCAACTGGGTAATTTGTTCTTCAGTCCATTTTTTAATGACAGCGCTGGAGGTGTCCTGACCACAATTGCGGGCTAACAGATTTTTAATCGAAAGCAGTTGCATGGTTCTCTGGCGAACCAACTGAGCACGTTTACGGGCTAAATCGCGCAGTGCCCGAGGCTCTTGTGGATAAATATAGCCACAAGGTAGCAGCCCCAGACGCAACAAATGAGCAAGGTGTCTGGCATCGGCTTTGTCACCGCTGTATTTCAGACCATCGTAAACCACCACGGCAGCGGTGTTCACCAGACGAACTTCGTAACCTTCGGCTTGTAAAGCATCCACCAGCCAATACCAGTTGTAGGTCGACTCGATGGCTACTGCTTCAATCTGCTCTTTGTACATAGCAAGCACCGTGAGAATAACCTGCACATCATTAGGTAAGCGTTTGGAGTAAATGACTTTGTCGTTGCTATCAAGAATAACCAGCACCAAATTGTTGGAATGAAGGTCAATCCCGGCATAGAATTTCATAAGGCCTCCTTGGAAATAGACGTTTTTGACGGCAATCAAAAAATAGCTATTAACTCGGAGGCCATTCAAGGCCACTTAGGCTAGATGATTATCAGAGCTATCAGCTCTGACCCTGTTATCGGTTTTGGATCTGCCGCTCAGGTTGTGAAGGCTCTAACTCTGAAATCTCAACTCACAGCACTAGCTGTAAACGAGACTTGCGGGTCAGAGCCAAGGCTCTGACCCGGTCTTAGATCTTCTTGTATTTAATGCGGTGTGGTTGCATCGCATCTGCACCGTAGGTCGCTTTCATCCAGGTCTCATAATCTGAATAGTTACCTTCGAAGAAGTTCACCTTCCCTTCGTCGCGGTAATCCAGAATATGAGTCGCAATACGGTCCAGGAACCAACGGTCGTGCGAGATCACCATGGCACAGCCAGGGAAGTCGAGGATGGCGTTTTCCAGAGCCCGTAATGTCTCAACGTCCAAATCGTTGGTAGGTTCGTCGAGTAACAGCATGTTGCCGCCCGCTTTTAACAGCGCCGCTAAATGCACACGGTTGCGCTCACCACCTGACAACTCGCCGATAAACTTCTGCTGATCGTTGCCTTTAAAGTTAAAACGGCCAACATAAGCGCGGCTTGGAATTTGGAAGTTACCAATCTGCAGAATATCCTGACCGTTGGAGATTTCCTGCCACACAGTGTTTTTAGGGTTCATGCTGTCACGGAACTGATCAACGCTGGCGATTTGCACTGTTTCGCCCACTTCGATAGTACCGGCGTCCGCTTGCTCAGATCCTGTGATCATCTTAAACAGCGTCGATTTACCAGCACCGTTCGGGCCGATAATACCCACTATGGCGCCTTTAGGAATGCTGAAACTTAAATCGTCGATCAGCACGCGGTCACCAAAGGTTTTACGCAGGTTTTTCACTTCCAGCACTTTGTCGCCTAAACGTGGTCCTGGCGGAATAAACAGCTCGTTGGTTTCATTACGTTTCTGGAAATCCTGGCTTTGCAGTTCTTCAAAACGGGCCATACGGGCTTTGGATTTGGCATGACGGCCTTTTGGATTGGTACGTACCCATTCCAATTCCTGCTTGATAGAACGCTGGCGTGCGTTTTCACTGCGTTCTTCCTGCTCCAGACGGGCATCTTTTTGCTCTAACCATGACGAGTAGTTACCTTCCCAAGGAATACCTTCACCGCGGTCCAGCTCTAAAATCCAGCCAGCGACGTTATCGAGGAAATAACGGTCGTGGGTAATCGCCACTACAGTACCAGTGTAATCGTGCAGGAAACGTTCTAACCAGGCCACAGATTCAGCGTCTAAGTGGTTGGTGGGTTCGTCCAGCAGCAACATATCTGGTTTTTCTAACAGCAAACGGCAAATGGCCACACGGCGGCGTTCACCACCAGATAAATGTTTCACCACTGCATCCCAGGGCGGCAGACGCAGCGCATCGGCGGCGCGGTCCAGGATATTGTCCAGGTTATGACCGTCTTTGGCCTGAATAATAGCTTCCAGCTCGCCCTGTTCGCGGGCTAAGGCGTCAAAGTCAGCATTTTCTTCGGCATAAGCGGCGTACACCTGATCCAAACGGGTTAAGGCGTTTTTCACATCAGAAACTGCTTCTTCTACCACGGCCCGTACTGTTTTTTCCGGATCCAGTTCAGGTTCCTGCGGCAGATAACCAATGTTGATACCAGCCAAAGGACGGGCTTCACCGTCAAATTCTGTGTCCACACCCGCCATAATACGCAGCAGACTGGATTTACCTGAACCGTTTAAACCCAAAACACCAATTTTTGCACCAGGGAAAAAGGACAGCGAAATGTCTTTTAAAATGGTGCGTTTTGGCGGCACCACTTTCGACATGCGATACATGCTGTAAATATATTGAGCCATAGAGTCACTCATCTTGTTGGTTAGAATGCGGCAATTGTACGTTATTTTTAAAAAACAGGGGAACAGCGCCGGACAGGAAAGGGGATTTTAATTCGTCTTTAATCTGGTTTTCTGCTCTAATAGTGGCAATTAAACTAATACTTACTACAAAGGTGGTTGCCATGGGCGAATATTCACATGATCCGGTGTTTCAAAATTTTATTGCTGAAGCCAAAACTCATGGTGTGGTTTGGACTTTAGCCAATGGCGAAGATTTGCTGGTGGTCGAGTCTGTTGATTTTGAAGACACTGACGTGATGCCTTTCTGGTCGAATCAGGAAGCGGCTTTAGTGCACTGCTCAGACGAATGGTCTGATTACAAACCTGAAGCTATTCCACTGGATGTATTCTGTGAAGGCTGGTTGCAGGAAATGTACGACGATGGCGTACTGATCGGCACCAACTGGGATGAGTCTTTAAATGGCCCTGAAGTGGAGCCTCGTGAAATTTTAGAGGCGTTGGCTTTAGTGCAATAAAATTTTCAAATGAAACAGGCGACTCAGGTCGCCTTTTTTATATCTGCATGAATCTTATATCGGCGTGAAATATCTGCGCCTGAACGACGGTCTGTTGTGATAGCCCAGATCCGGCATCTGTTTTGGCCCGTATGAGTTTATATCATTTAATCACAGGAGCTACTTATGAAAACAATAAAGAAAATGCTGACCGCAGCTTTACTGCTGAGCGCTAGCGGTGTCGCTTTCGCCAATAGTTGTGGTGAGATTCTTGGTCATTCGCTGCCACAGTTACGTAAAAAAGAAACGCTGGATTTGTGTGAAACCTATAAAGGTAAAACTTTATTGATCGTCAATACCGCCAGTAAATGTGGTTTTACGCCGCAGTTTAAATCTCTGCAGTCTTTGTATGAAAAATACAAAGATCAGGGCTTAGTGGTATTGGGATTCCCTTCAGATGACTTTATGCAGGAACATGATGATGCAGAGAAAACCGCTGAAGTCTGCTACATCAATTACGGTGTTACTTTTCCGATGTTTGCCACCAGTGCTGTGCGGGGGGATGATGTTAACCCGGTATTTAAAGCCCTGATTGCCAAAACAGGTGAAAAGCCGTCCTGGAACTTTAACAAGTACCTGGTCAGCAAAGACGAACAACAAGTAAAACACTTTGGCAGCAAAGTGTCGCCGGACGATGCTGATTTTGTTAAAGAAGTGGAAGCTTTATTAAAAGCTGATTGATCATCCGGTTCTCTATAAAAGGTCAGTTACAGCTGGCCTTTTTTTATTCGCTTTATTCCGGCACAGCCTGGCTTGCTTATTCCTTAAGTGAAGTTTAATATTTCTTTTAGTTATTAAAACTGTCTGGTTTTTTATGTCGGCTCTGGTACTGATTTCTGCCTTAATTATTGGTTTAAGTGTGGGTTTGTTAGGGTCTGGTGGTTCTATTCTGACTGTCCCTGTGATGGTGCATTTAGTACAGTTGACGGAAAAAGTAGCCATAGTCTCGTCTTTGGGGGTCGTGGCCCAAATCAGCCTTA
>CBIMJC010000215.1:0-6970 GCA_966244125.1 uncultured Rheinheimera sp. | reverse complement strand
CTTAAGCTCGGATAGGATTGACTGCCGTAGTGACCTTTATTCGGTAGGTGTGGTGTTCTACGAGCTCTTAACAGGACGTTTGCCTTTTGAATTGAGTGACACGGCTGAACCCCAGGATTGGATGCATTGCCATTTGGTGTGTGACGTCAAAGCTCCTCATATCCTGACATTAGGTATTCCGGCATGGTTGTCTAATTTGGTACTGAAGTTGCTGGAAAAAGATCCTGCACAACGTTACCAGTCTGCAGCGGCTCTGGAAGCTGATTTAGTTTATTGTCAGAAAGCCTGGCGCGAGACAGGTGACATCAGCCCTTTTCCGTTAGGGCAGTTTCATGTTCCAACCAGTTTGCAGATCCCCGATAGTTTATATCTGCGTCAGCAAGAAGCTGAACAATTGCATTCGGCTTTACAACACTGCAGGGTAAATCAGCATAAAACTATGGTGATTCTGACTGCAACAGCGGGTATGGGGAAATCATCCCTGATCCAGGCTTTTGTTTCCGATTTAAATGCAGCCGGATTTTGCGTAGCCGCAGGTAAAGCTGAGCAATACAGAAATGATGTGCCTTATACCACGCTGATCCAGGCGTTTCGATTTTGTTTAAAAGAGCTGATGAAACAGCCGCCGACAGAACTAGGATTTTGGCAACAACGTTTAGAGCAGAACTTAAACAGCTGCAAAACCCAGGCTGTCAGTTTGTTCCCTGAGCTCAGTTCAGTATTTACTGAAGATACTGGCTATTCAATTCCGGCCGGAAGACATGATATTGCCAAGCAAGTTCTGCAGAAAATGATACAGGCGCTGGCAACATCAGAACGTCCTTTTGTGATCGCCCTGGATGATATTCAGTGGCTGGATAAGGCCAGCCAGAATTTTATCAGTCAATTGATGTCGGCGCATTCGCCTTTACCTCTGATGGTGTTGGTGGGAGCCAGAGGACGAAGTGAAACCGAGGTGTTTCGCAATGCAGTGACAGATCCAGAATTTGCCCTTGTGGTTGACCTGCAATTACAGCCTCTGGATAGTCGTCAGGTAACAAAAATTATTGCCAGAACTTTTCAGACCAGCCATCCCAAAGTTCTGGATTTAGCTCCGCTTGTACTGGCTAAAACCTTAGGTAATCCGTTTTTCGTTAGTCAGTTCTTAAAAACTATAGTGCAAAAAGGGCTGGTCAGCCGCGAACCCCAAAGCAGTAATTGGCTGTGTGACCTGCAGGCTATTGAAGCTATAGCGTACACGGACAACGTGGCGCAGGATATTTTGCAGCGTTATCAGTTGTTGCCAGCTGAAACTCAGCAACTTTTGGCTGGTATGGCCTGCATAGGCCGTCAGGCTGAGTTAGAGTTTCTGGTTGATTTGTTTGGCTTAGAACCAGACGAAATACAACGCCGGGTGATGCCGGCTTTGCTTAGTGATGTGCTGTATAAAACGGATACTGGCTATGCGTTTTACCACGATCTGGTACATAGTGCGACCAAGGCGTTGATCAGCGAAGAAGAAATCAGCCGATTAGATCTGATGATAGGGCGGCACTTGCTGAGTGATGCCATCCTCAGTCAACGGGATGATGAACTCTTCAGTGCTATAGAGCACTTATCCAAAGCGTCCGGTTTGCTGACAGAAAAAGAAGAGCGTGAACATGTTTTGCGCTGTGCTTTGGATGCAGCGCAAAAAGCGAAAAGAGCGAATTCCTGTCAGTCCGCTTTATACTTTATTGAGTTCGCAGGAACTCTGCTTAGCGAAAGCAGCCATGGTCATAAACAGATTTTAGCCTCATTACAGTTAGAGTTAGCTGAGTGTGAGATGCTGACAGGGCGCTTAGAAACTGCTTCTGCGATTCTGGCCGAAGTACTGCAACTCAATAGTGGTGCAGTTCCCAGTGCCCGTGCATACCGTCTGCTGACTGAACTTTGTTTACGTCGCTCTGCTTATCAGGACGCTGTAGACGTTGCATTAAAAGGCTTACAGCTATTTGATATTATGATCAGCCCCTCTCCATCGAATGACGATTGTCTCAAGGCGTATAACCAGTTGCAGCAGCGACTGGAGGCCGATTTCCGTCAGGGCTTTTTACAACTGCCTATGATGGACGATCCTCAGGTTGAAGCCATATCAGATTTGTTAGCTTCCTTATCTGTTCCTGCCAGTTTTACTAATGAAAATCTGCATTTTATCCAGTTGTGTTATGCGCTGGAATTGGCACTGGATTATGGTGTGAACGGTGCAACTACTGCTGCTCTAGGCTGGATTGGCGTCTTGATAGGTCACAGGTATGGTGAGTATGAAAAAGGCATGGCGTATTGTCAGTTAGCCCGCTCTTTGATCGTAAACCATCAGTTTGTTGAATATGAGGCAAAAACGCTGCTGATTCTGGATCAACTTAGTGTCTGGACTCAGCCTCTTTCTTTTACCATGGACTGCGCCAGTGCCTGTTACTCCGCGTCAATCACCTATGGCGATTTAGCAACAGCTTGTTTTTCTATCTGTCATCAGGTGGTTAATTTTTTTAGTGTTGGCAAACCCCTGGATAAAGTTTTACAGGAAACTCAACGTGGTTTGGATTTCAGCAGAAAAGTGGCGTTTACTGATGTTGAGCTGATCTTTATCGCTCAGCAGGCTTTTGTTGAAAACCTGCATCAGGGCAAAGGTAATACATTTTCCGGCCATAACTTAATGCAAGCCAGCGAACAGCTGAGTGAAGACAAGCTGCCAGAACGTATGTCGACTCTGGTGTTCTGGTATTGGCTATACAAGGGGATATCACATTATCTGGCCTGCGAATATCAGGACGCTGTCAGCTGTTTGAATAAAGCAGGGGATTACTACTGGTCGGCGCCAGCCCATATCCATCTGTTGGATTATCATTTTTTCAGAGCCATGGCTGTTATGGCCGCAGTGACAGAACCAAACGCTGAGGTGGTGCGAGAAGTACTTCTGCACAAGCAAAAAATTGATAGTTGGGCTGAGTTAAACCCAACCAGTTTTGCGGACAGAGCCGCTATTCTTCAGGCCGAGTTATGGCGATTTAGTGGTGAAACTTTTAGAGCTATGACGGCCTATGAAGCTGTAATAACGCTGTACAAAACAAAAGATTTTATCCAATACAAAGCTTTAGCTTATGAGCGTGCAGGCAGATTGGCTGCAGATCATAAGCAAATGACAGCAGCTACAGCTTATCTGCAACAGGCCATTCAGTGTTACAAGGATTGGGCAGCCTACAGTAAAGTGCGACAACTGGAAAAGTTCTGCAGTTATGCTGGGGTTTTCGAAGCTATTGGAACGGCTAAGCCTCAGCATCTCTCTGATAGCGTCAGCGGACGTTACTTGTCCAACTTGCTCAAAGCTTCAAGAGCTATTACCGAACAGGTCGATTATACAAAATTAATGCAGGTGCTTTTGACCATCATGGTTGAGCAAGCCAGTGCTCAAAGGGTGTTGCTACTCAAGCCAGTTGGAGACAGTCTTATTGTTGAAGCCAGAGCACATACAACTACAGCTGGAGTGATCATCGAAGCTGTGCACAGCGAAGCGCATTGGGACGATTTACCAAAATCTTTGGTAAACACAGTGATAAGAACGCAAAAGCTGATCTATGTACTTGCTGGGCAACAAGGTGCTCCATTTGAGCTTGACCCTTATTTTCAACGTTTTTCCGATATCACATCTTTGTGTTTACCTTTGCTTAGACAAGGTAGGTTAATTGCGCTGTTTTATATAGAGTTAAGGGCAAAAGAAGAGCAATTTAGTGAGCAATATTTGAATGTGCTCAAGTTTTTGGCTTCTCATGCTGCAGTGTCGATTGAGACGTCCAGGTTATACAGCAGCATCGAAGAGGTGAATCAACAGCGTTTGCAATTGGAGCGCACACTGCGGGTGGCTGATACTTCTCTGGCATTAGGTGAACAAATCAGCAGGACTGGCAGTTGGCGCTGGGAGTTGAATAAAAACACGCTGATTTGTTCAGAAGAGTTTTGTCGTATCTTTGGTTTAGATCCGCAGCGGCGCACTATTTTGTTTGCTGATTTTGCCGCTTGTATCCACCCTGACGATAAAAAATCTGTATTAGAGAAGATCAATAAATCAGTGCAAATGGAAGCTGCCATTAAAGTGGAATACCGTATTGTTCGGGGTGATGGCAGTATTTTGTATTTGACTGGCCAGGGTAGCCCGGTATTTGGTTCTGATCAATTGATTGACTACGTAGGTACAGTAATCGATATCACAGACAGGCGTGCTTCAGAAGACGCCTTAAGGGCGGCTCAGGAAGATTTGGCTCGTGTATCGCGTATCACAACTGTAGGGCAGTTGACCTCCTCTATTGCACACGAAATTAATCAGCCTTTGATGTCTATTGTGGCTAATGCTGGGGCTGGTTTGCGTTGGTTACACCGGACAACCCCTGACTTACAGCAGGTGAGCGCGAGTTTACAGGCAATAGCGACTGAAGGCCAAAGAGCTGGTCAAATTGTACAAAGTCTGCGGGCCTTAACAAAAAATACGAAAGCAGTGCTGACAGTGCTGAATATACATGATGTGTTGAATCATATTTTGGCCATAGCCCGCAGTGAGATGGAAAGGCGTAAAGTCTCATTGGTGTTGCAGCTGGATGCAGAGTTGTCCGATATCCTTGGTGATATGGTGCAGTTACAGCAAGTGATGCTGAATTTGGTGATGAATGCCATCGAAGCTATGAGCGAAGTCACGGACAGGCCCAGAGTATTAACTATCTCTACTTTTACTGAAGATGATCAGGCTATTTTTATCTGGGTGGAAGACACAGGCCCTGGCATTAGTGAGGAGACCAAAGCGCGGTTGTTTGATGCTTTTTATACCACGAAAAAAGACGGTATGGGCATGGGGTTGACCATTTGTCAGTCTATAGTCGAAAACCACGGCGGTCGTTTGTCTGCAGAGGCCAGACTTGAGGTTGGTACTGTGTTTTCCTTTTTTCTACCACTGGTCAAAGACTGAATGAAAGGTTTCAACGGAGGAACATAATGAGCGGTATAGTGATAGTAGTAGAAGATGAAGATCAGGTGAGGTTTGCATTAGTCAGCCTGTTGCAATCTGCTGGCTACAAGGTACAGGACTTCGCATCTGGTACAGAATTCTTAAATAGCGCTATGCCACAAACACCAGCATGTCTGCTGCTGGATATGCAGATGCCCGACACTACTGGTATGGATATTATTGAGAAGCTGGCAAGTGTAGAGGCCAGAATGCCTGTGATTTTTATCACAGGCCATGGTTCTATTCCTTTGAGTGTGCAGGCAATGAAGTTAGGTGCCCGTGAGTTTCTGACTAATCCTGTATGTCCTGATGCGTTGTTAACAGCTGTTGCTGAAGCGTTAGCTTCAGATCAAGCGAATCTGCAGCATCGTATTGAGCAATCTGAATTAGTCACCCGATATAATTCGCTGACTCCCCGCGAGCAACAGGTGCTGGAGTTTATTATCGGTGGTTTACTGATCAAACAAATTGCAGCCGAATTGGCTGTCAGTGAAATTACCATTAAAGTACATAAGAAGCAGATTATGACCAAAATGCGCACCAAATCTGTGACTGATCTGGTGCGTATCACCGAGCGTTTGCATATAGCTCAAGCCAGAGGTCGCTAAGAATTCCGGCTAGATGACATCATGTTCCAGACTGCGTTCTATGCGCTGATCCGGGATAAGCCAAAGTATGGCAATCGCGACATAAATGGCCAAAGCCAGCCACTGCGAGACAAAAGACAACAGAGTGCCTGCTAAATAAAACAACATAGAGAAGCGGCCTTTCCAGTCGCTGCCCACGGCGTACTTAAGCCTCGATTGCCCGCCTTGCGACACAATGATCCGATGTTGCAACATCCAATATGCAAAAGATGTCATCAGCAACACAAAACCATAAAGTGCAACAGGCTGTGCTGAAAAGTTACTTTCTCCCATCCAGGCTGTGGTAAAAGGGATCAAGGATAACCAGAATAACAAATGCAGGTTGGCCCAAAGGATAGATCCTGTGACTTTGTCGCAGACATAGAGCATATGGTGGTGGTTGTTCCAGTAAATACCTAAGTAGATAAAACTCATCACATAACTGAAAATCACCGGCGCCAAAGGCCATAAGGCGTTTATGTTATGCCCGGATGGAATATGCATTTCAAGTACCATAATAGTGATGATGATAGCGAGTACCCCGTCAAACAGGGTTTCCAGTCTGTTTTTACCCATAAAATACGCCTTTTTGTCGAATGCATACCTGGCACTGTGTCTGCAGCATGAGTTATGAATTGGTGTTGATCTTCTTATAGATTACAGAGTCTGGTCAGCCAACGAACCTATACAAAGGCATAACAGTGTTCGGAGTTCAGGGGGGGCGATGTGGCAATGTGTCATCGCAGAGTAAGCACTGCAGAGCAGGAGCCAGTCTCTGCCAGGTAGATTGGCAGAGACTGGCTTCACTACTTAAAAAGCTCTCGCTTCGGTTGCACGGCTGGTTAAGGTTTACTTTATTGCAGCTGTGGCGGCCTCCATGATTAATGCCGCGACTTGGTCCGGATGGGATGTCATTACGACATGAGAGGCGCCTGATACCTCGACGATTTTTTTCGCTTTGGCACGTTGCGCCATAAATTTCATCGCGATAGCAGGGATGTTTTTATCTGCCGTGCCATAAATGGCCCAGGAAGGTGTGTTGTGCCAGGCTGGTTGTGCTGATGGTTCTGTTAATGCAAGTTCAGTAATAGGGCGTTGTGTTGCCGCCATCAGTGAGGCTTGCGCTGCAGGAACATCAGCCGCAAACTGGGCTCCGAACTTATCCTGTTGTATGTAAAGGTCTTTGTTGCCATCTTTTAATATGACAGGGGCGGCAAGTGCTGAGCCTAAGGTGCTGCCAGGGTAACGATTGGATAACTCCAGCACTGTCTCCCCTTGTTCTGGGGCAAAAGCTGCGACATAGACTAAAGCTTTGACATTGGTGTTCTCTTTT
>CBIMJC010000214.1:0-7154 GCA_966244125.1 uncultured Rheinheimera sp. | reverse complement strand
GCTTCAACCTGTGCGACAAAGTCGGCATCACTGATATCCACTTTGACTTCAGCTTTTGCCGCCAGCGGCGATAAGGCCTGCACTGCGGTTTGCTGCGGCTGCTGCAATAACTGCTGCAGCTCTGACAAGCGCTGACCTATAACAAAATACTGCTGCTGAGCTTGAGCGCCACAAAACACATTCCCAATCAGGCGGCTGTTGTGCGCCTGATGATCCACCACCAGCATAGTTTCAGCCAGATAAAACAGATAGTCAGGGCATTGGTTTTCAGCGATCGCTACCTGGGGTAAGTCTTCGACCATAGCCACTAAGTCGTAGCCTATGACACCCCCTAAAAAGATGGCTAAAGGTTCGTCGCTGTTGTTCTGCAGTTGCTGCTGCAGTAAACGTAATACAGTCAATGAGTTCGGCAGTAATAAGCGGCTTTCTTCATCCAGCAGTGGATCTGCTTTGGCAAACCGGACCTGAAGCAGATTGGGAGAGAGTTCCAACTCTGCTTTACCTTGCAGCAAAGACGCCAGATAAGGCAGCAGGGTTTTGCCGTTGTCGGTTAAGGCCTCCACCTGAACCTGCAAGCCGTTGCATTCAATACGCAAAGCCGCATCGATTAACATCAGGCTTTTTAAACTGTTTTTACTGTCGATTTCTGCCGATTCAAGTAACAACGCCATTTGGCCCTGGCTGGTTAAAGCTCTGAAACTTTGCAGTGGATCAGGCTGAATACTCAGAGCCTGACTAAAGCTGGCCACTTGTCCTGTGGTGGTAGTAATTTGCTGTAAGTTCATGGTGTTCCCTAAAAAGTGTTAAAAAAAAGCCCGCATCAAGCGGGCTTTTTGGCTGTATTCGGACAATAGTTGTCCGGCCCGCTAAACAGGAAATCGCCACCAGTGCCAAGGTGTTACTTGAGAATTCATCATTGTTTTTCCTGTAGTTAAATTTTTATCAGTCCCACCGAAAACTGCTCCTGCATTTTCGGTGTACCGTCCATCCATGCACATAAAAACAAAAAAGCCCGCATCTTTCGAAACGGGCCTGGTTTTATAGCGAATACAACGCCTCCACACGCCCGTTAAGGAGTATGCCACCACCAAATGTGAGTTTGAGTTGTTGTTTGAAATTGCATTGGCTATAAATCCGTTGTTTGTAACTTGCTTTAAGAACGCTTCTATAAAACCCCGAAATCTGATGGCCGTCAAGCCTTGTTTGGTTATAAATCCAAAAAAATACGTATAAGTGGATAGATGGCTAAAGTGGGGCAGAGTCTGGTGTCGCAGAAAATCAAGCCTGGCCAGCGCTTTTATGGCACAATGGTAACCGTTTCTTCAGGTAGCCCGTTATGAAAATTGATTTACACAGCCACACTTATTGTTCAGATGGCGTATTAAGCCCAACCGAACTGGTTGAGCGAGCCGTCAGCAAAGGCGTGGATGTGCTCGCCATTACCGATCACGACACCATAGCCGGATTGGCCGAAGCCAGAGCCACTATTGCCGAAAAACAACTGCCTCTGACTTTAATTCCCGGTGTTGAAATCTCCACCAGCTGGTACGAGTTTGAAATTCATATTGTAGGTTTACAGATAGATACCGACTGTCCGGTGTTTTTACAGCAGCTGGCATCACAACAGCAGCGCCGGGTCGAGCGGGCTGAAGAGATGGCACGCCGTTTAGAGAAAAACAAAATACCGGACGTGCTGGAAAATGTATTAAAAATTGCCAATGGTGCAGCGTTAACCCGCACTCACTTTGCCCGTTATCTGGTGCAGATTGGCAAAGCCAGCTCGATGAATACCGTATTTAAAAAGTATTTAAGCCGCGGCAACACTGGCTATGTGCCGAATAACTGGGTGCCTATGCAAGAGGCGGTGCAGTGGATTTTGGCCGCTGGTGGTATTCCGGTATTGGCACATCCTTTGAAATACAAACTCAATGGTCGCTGGCTGACCCGTTTAGCGGAAGAGTTTGCTGCAGCAGGTGGCAAAGCCATGGAAGTGGCGTCAGCCCAGGTGACGCCAGTACAAAAACGTCAGGTCTGGCTGCTCTGTCAGAAGTTTGGTTTAACAGCGTCCGCAGGTTCGGATTTTCATCAGGAAACGCCATGGAATGAATTGGGCAGGCAGTTGTATTTTACCGAAGATGTGATTCCGGTATGGCAGGACTGGTTGCTGCCAGAGCCTGATCCAGCTCAGCTTTCATCTTGATTTTTAACAAATTTATTGCTATTGCTTAAATAAACCACAGGGAATAAGCAGAGTTTTATGAGCCAGTTTTTTTATGTTCATCCGGACAATCCACAGCAACGTTTAATTAAACAAGCAGTGCATATTATCAAACAAGGTGGGGTCGTGATTTATCCTACCGACTCGGGCTATGCGCTGGGTTGTCATATTGGCGACAAGGCAGCTATGGAGCGGATTATTCAGATCCGCCAGATGAGCTCTGAACACCACTTTACCCTGATGTGCCGTGATTTATCTGAATTGTCTGTCTATGCCAAAGTCGAAAACAGCGCTTTTCGTTTAATCAAAAACCATACGCCTGGCGCTTATACCTTTATTTTAAAAGGCACCAAAGAAGTACCTAAGCGTTTGCTCAACGAAAAGAAAAAAACCGTAGGTTTACGTATTCCGGAAAATAAAGTGGCGCTGGCCTTACTGGAAGAGTTAGGTGAGCCTTTAATGTCGAGCTCTTTGGTGTTGCCAGGCAATGACTTTGCCGAGTCGGATCCGGAAGAAATGCGTGACCAGCTGGAGCGTCAGGTTGATGTCATTTTGCACGGCGGCATCATTGCTGAAAACCACACTACTGTGATTGATTTATCGGATGATTACCCCGTGCTGGTCCGCCAGGGCGCAGGCGATAGCAGTGCTTTTGTCTAAACCCTTCGTACTTGAAGCCGCAGCTTTGTTGACTGCGTGCTCTCGCCCCAGTCACATAGGACTACTATGCTCCTGGGGTCTCACGCACTTGTCGTCGCGCTGCAACATCAATTACTTTGGGTTTGGGTGTTTAGCCAATGTCTGAGCCAGTAGCCGACAGCTATGCCAGCCTGACCATACAGCAGCCTTTGCCGTTGGCTTTTGTCCGCGGTGAGGCTGTGCTGGATAAACCGGAAGATTTGTATATTCCGCCTGAAGCTTTGTCGGTATTGCTGGAAAGCTTTGAAGGCCCGCTCGATTTCCTGCTGTATTTAATCCGTCGCCACCGCTTTGATATTGTCGATTTGCCGATCAACGAAATCACCCTGCAGTATATGGAATACATTGATTTAATGCAGGATATGAACTTTGAACTGGCGGCAGAATATTTGCTGATGGCCGCTATGCTGGCGGAAATTAAATCACGTTTGTTATTGCCGCAGCATGACCATAAATCCGATGAAGAAGTGGATCCCCGTGCCGATTTAGTCCGGCGGTTGCAGGAATACGAAATTATCCGCAAAGCGGCGACAGACATAGATTTATTGCCGCGTCAGGAGCGGGATTATTTTCCTGCTAAGGCGGGGTTAGATGATAACTTTGAGCCTTATGTGATTTTGCCTGATGTGTCCTTGCAGGAGATTTTGCTGGCACTAAAAGACATCGCCAAACGCGCCAAAGATTTTCAGCATCATCAGATCAAAAAAGAGCACTTATCCACCCGCGAACGCATGAGTAAAATTCTGGAGTTATTACGCGGGCGCAGCGACTACCTTGAATTTGCCGAATGTTTTGACTTAGCCGAAGGCCGTCAGGGTGTAGTGGTCAGCTTTTTGGCTATTCTGGAGCTGGTAAAAGAGAAGCTGATCCAGGTGATTCAGGTAGAAGCTTATGGTCAAATCCATATCAGATCTTCATAATAGCGGCCTTATTTGAAGCTACAGACTAAGGAGAGGGCATGGCGAAAAAAATTAACGAGCAACAACTGCTGCAGTTAGTCGAAGCCGCTATTTTTGCCTCAGATAAACCTTTGTCTGTCAGTGACTTGCAAAGCACAGTGCTGGAAAGTTTCGAGTTAAGCCGAAAACGTTTGCAGCAGGCTTTAGCCCAGTTGCAGCAGGATTATTTAGGCCGGGGCATTCAGTTGATTGAAACGGCCTCAGGCTTTCGTTTTCAAACCCGTGCTGATTTAAGTGAATACCTGGCTTTGCTTTGGCCTGAGCGTTCACCACGTTATTCCCGCGCTGTACTGGAGACTTTGGCCTTGATTGCTTATCGTCAGCCTATTACCCGTGGCGAAATTGAAGAAGTGCGGGGGGTAACGGTCAGCAGTCAGATTATGCGCACCTTGCTCGACCGCGGTTGGGTCAAAGTCGTAGGGCATAAAGAAGTGCCGGGTCGCCCCGGTTTGTATGCCACAACAGCAACATTTTTAGATTATTTTGGCTTAAAGGATTTAAGCGATTTACCTGCTCTGGCCGAGTTTCAGGCAACGCCGGATTTTTTTAACCCAGTCGTGATGACTGAAGAGATACATTAAATCATGAGTGAAAAACTACAGAAAGTGCTGGCGCGATCCGGTGTTGGATCCCGCCGCGAGATGGAAGAATACATCAGTGCTGGACGTGTGACTGTGGATGGCAAAGTGGCGCATTTAGGCGACCGTATTCATGCCAACCAACAAGTGCGGGTCGATGGTCATCCGGTCAAAATTGCGGCTGAAGCTGAGCAGGTTTGTCGTGTGATTGCCTATCATAAACCTGAAGGTGAAATTTGTTCCCGTACAGATCCTGAAGGTCGTCCAACTGTATTTGACCGCCTGCCAAAAATTAAAGACTCACGCTGGATAGCCATAGGTCGTCTGGATATCAATACCAGCGGTTTATTGCTGTTTACCACAGACGGTGAGCTGGCCAACCGTTTAATGCATCCGAAGTTTGAAGTGGAACGTGAATACGCGGTGCGGGTCTTTGGTGATGTGAACGATGCGATGATCCAAAAATTACGCACCGGAGTTGAGCTGGAAGATGGTAAAGCCAACTTCAAAAAAGTGAAATCTATGGGCGGTGAAGGTATTAACCGCTGGTTCCATGTGGTGCTGACCGAAGGCCGTAACCGCGAAGTGCGCCGGATGTGGGAATCGCAAGGGGCTGTGGTGAGCCGGTTAATTCGTATCCGTTACGGTGATTTGTTATTACCTAAACATTTACCAGCTGGTGGTTATGCCGAATATCCGCTGGAAGAAGTGAACTACTTACGTAAGCTGGTGCAACTGACTGCGGAAACCACCAGTTTAATGAAACCTGAAGACCGTGATGAACGTCGTCGTCGTATGGCAGGCATTAAACGTGCAGTGCGTAAGCATCAGATTATGGTGCAATCAGGAGTGAAACCTGAAGTCGTGAAAGCTGAAAAAGCAGCGGCAGTTGAAAAAGCCAAAGCAAAAAAGCCTAAACAAACCCAGAAAAAACGCACCCGCATCTAACCGCAGGGGTCAGGCCTTGGATTTTGAATTTGGCTTTAAGATTCAAACTCCAAGGCCTGACCCCCAACTAAATTTCGCCTTATTTCATTCAGTTAGCATTAATTTTGCTGGTCGGACATCAAAATGACATCTTTGGGCGTCTAACTTAATACCTGAGTCAAATCAAGAAGCCTGAGGAGAAGTAAGATGAATGTACTTGAGCTGAAATTAGGCATGGTGTGCCAAACCAAAAAAGGTGTGGGTGTGGTGAGCTGGATTGATGCACAGGACAGAGCTGTGTATTTGTCTGATCTGGATAATAAAGATCAGCATATAGCCGTCTCTTTTGATGATCTGCAGGACGAACCTCAGCTGCACCAAAAAGCCGATATTTATTATTAAGCTTTACCCCCCGCTGTTCCTGATCAAAACCCGCTACTGGCTGCAGCGGGTTTTGTTGTTTATATCTGCATGCCTTGTTATTTTAATGGCTTTATCCCCGCAGAGACATCGTAATGAAAACTATAGGTTTAATAGGCGGCATGAGCTGGGAGTCCACTATTCCTTATTACCGGCAGATCAACCAGCGCATCAAACAACAGTTGGGTGGTCTGCACAGCGCCAAACTCATTGTATACAGTGTGGATTTTGCCGAAATTGAAGCTTTGCAGCGCAGCGGCGACTGGCATAAAGCCGGTCAGTTGCTGGCAGAGGCAGCAGTTAAACTGCAAGGCGCTGGTGCGGAAGCCTTAGTCCTGTGTACCAACACCATGCATAAAGTGGCTCAGGCCATTGAAACTGCGGTCAGTATTCCTCTGCTGCATATAGCGGATGCCACAGCTGAAGCTATTCAACGGGCAGGATTTAAAAAAGTCGCCTTATTAGGCACCCGTTTTACCATGGAGCAGGATTTTTATAAAAAGCGCCTGACAGATGGTTATGGTTTAGCAGTGCTGGTGCCGGATGAAGAGGGCAGAGCTCTGGTACATCAGGTGATTTATCAGGAACTCTGTCTCGGGGTAGTTAATCCGGATTCACGGCAAAAGTATCAGCAAATCATGGCTGATTTGGTGACACAAGGTGCGGAAGCTATTATTTTAGGTTGCACCGAAATAGGTTTATTAGTAACTAGCGATGACAGCGCTGTGCCGTTATTTGATACCACAGCTTTGCATGCGCAAAAGGCTGCAGACTTTGCCTTGGAATAGGAAAACCAATGATATTGTATTTATACCTCGAAGTGGATTTATCGGATGACGATGCCGACTTAGACGAAGTAGCGAGGGACTGTGGTCATACGCTGAGTCACCCACAGCTTTCAGACTGGGATTTAGTAGGTGTAACCAACTGGCATGGCCATGCCTGTCTGGAGTTTCAACTGCAAATGAAAGAAGCCATTGAAGATGCTGAGTTACATCAGTTAATCAGCGATATTCAGGTGCAGATTTCGCATCCTGCTGTGTCATCCAGCCGCACTGTCTGGGTCAGAGCTTAGACTCTGACCCGCCAGGTTTGAGCTGAATCCGATATATGGGTCAGAGCCAAGGCTCTGACCCTGTTAGCTTTTTAAATCGATACGCTGGTGAATATTGTGCCACTGGTCCGGAAATTTGCCCTGTAGCACATAAGAAAATGCGATGAGTTCGGCGATAATAATATAGAGCTCTTTCGGGATATCAGTGCCCAGTTCAATACGTTGCAGTACTTTGACCAGCTCTTCATCTTCATGCACCAAAACCCCATGTTCTCTGGCGGTGGCAATAATATCCTGCG
>CBIMJC010000213.1:0-7208 GCA_966244125.1 uncultured Rheinheimera sp. | reverse complement strand
GCTGCCTTACCGCTTGGCTATACCCCTGCAGAAACTGCAGAATTCTTACTTGCTTGGTGCGGAAGAAGAGACTCGAACTCTTACGCCTCGCGGCGCTGGAACCTAAATCCAGTGCGTCTACCAATTTCGCCACTTCCGCTAACACTGGACGAACAAATTAAGTGGTGGCTACAGCGGGAATCGAACCTGCGACCCCAGCATTATGAGTGCTGTGCTCTAACCAGCTGAGCTATGTAGCCACTGTGTCTTAGTTGTCCTAAGCAAGTGGCGCGTATTATGCTCATCAGGCTTTTTTGCGTCAACCGTTTTTTTGCCACATCTTTATCTATTCGGTTTGTTTGCTGATTTTCTATGCAAGTTGATGCAACAGCAAGCAGTTTTTTCCCTCTGGTTTGGGTTTGTCTGGCTTTTCCGGTAGTATCGGCATGCAATTAAAACTTAAAAAAAGCTCCATAAACAAAGAGCAAGTCAGAGGAATACCCATGTCCACAGATATAAAGCAGGCCCGTTGGCCAAGGCAAATCCCCTACATTATTGCCAGTGAAGCCTGTGAGCGCTTCAGCTTCTACGGTATGCGCAATATTTTAACGCCATTTTTAATGACGGCTTTGCTGCTCGCTGTGCCGGAGCATTTAAGAGCGGGTGAAGCCAAAGACGTGTTTCACTCCTTTGTGATAGGGGTGTACTTTTTCCCTTTATTAGGCGGCTGGTTAGCAGACCGTTATCTTGGCAAATACAACACTATTTTGTGGCTGAGCATTGTTTATGTGATTGGTCATGCCTTTTTGGCCTTGTTTGAAACCAGTAAAGAAGGCTTTTATACCGGCTTGTTTCTGATAGCGCTAGGGTCGGGGGGGATTAAACCTCTGGTGTCGGCTTTTATGGGCGATCAGTTTGACCAGAGTAATAAAAAGCTTGCCCAGAAAGCTTTTGATATCTTCTATTTCACTATTAACTTCGGCTCCTTTTTCGCTTCTTTATTAATGCCATTGACCCTGAAACATTTTGGCCCTGCAGTGGCTTTTGGTATTCCTGGTGTGCTGATGGCGCTGGCGACCTTGTTTTTCTGGTTAGGCCGTAAGCGTTATGTGCATGTAGCGCCAGAACCTAAAGATCCGCATAGCTTTTTAAAAGTGGTGAAAACTGCGTTATTAGCCAAAGAATCGGGCAAAACCAATGGCGGTTTATATCTGGCTTTAGTAGGTGTTGCCTTAGCGCTGTTTAGCTTAAGCCAAACCGCCACTTTAGGTTTTGTCGCCGCCTTTTGTTTAGCTTTAGTGCTGCTGATGGGCTTTGGTGGCGCAGGTGCCGCTATCCAACTGGAAAGGGCACGTGGTGTACACCCTGACGTCGCCGTCGATGGTGTGCGCTCGGTGTTGCGTATTCTGATCCTGTTTGCCTTAGTGACTCCGTTCTGGTCTTTGTTTGATCAAAAAGCTTCGACCTGGATTTTACAGGCCAATGACATGAGCAAGCCTGACTGGTTTGAACCCGCCATGATGCAGGCGTTAAACCCGCTGCTGGTGATGTTGCTGATCCCTTTTAACCATATAGTCCTGTATCCGCTGTTGGAACGTTGTGGTGTGCGTATTACTGCTTTGCGTCGTATGGGCGCTGGTATTGCTTTTGCCGGTTTAAGCTGGATTGTGATTGGTTCAGTGCAACTGGCGATGGACGGTGGCACTGTAATGTCTATTGTCTGGCAGGTGTTGCCTTATGCTTTGCTGACTTTTGGCGAAGTATTGGTATCGGCCACAGGGTTAGAGTTTGCCTATAGCCAGGCACCAGCGGCGATGAAAGGCACTATTACCAGCTTCTGGCAGTTGTCGGTCACAGTAGGTAACTTATGGGTGCTTTTAGCCAATAACAGTATTCGCAGCGAAACTGTATTGTCACATGTCGCCTCTACAGGCTTGTCGCAAACCGCATTTTTAATGTTTTTCTTCGCAGGTTTTGCGCTACTGGCTGCAACTATTTTTGCGCTGTATGCCCGCAGTTATACCATGCTGGATAACTATAGGGCCGTTTAACAGCGCTGCTAAGCCGCAGAATTAGGCTGGGTCTTATGTTATTGGTAATGGAAGCCACTGGTGTGGCTTCCATGTTGTAGGACTAAATAATGGTCTTACGTGTGCGAAGGTGGTTAAAGTGGTCCTTCACATAAGCAGTTTTAATCTTCACCAACTGATCATAACTTTCAGCAAAATAAGTTTCTGTCGGGATAGCCGGGTCTTTAAAACTAATAAAAGCGCCATAAGTTCCATCAATAGTGGCTGCGCGGGCTGTATCTATCCAGTCCATGGCACGATTAACGTCTACGTACACCAGGTTATCTTGCTGCTCAATTTTTTTCTGAAGATCTTCATTCCACCAGCTTTGATACTGAATAGTGTATTGGCAATGGCGGTAGGGAAATGCGATAGCTGGCAGCTGTTGTTTGGCCTGATAAAACCCGCCCTGAATTGCGCCTAAGGTCACATAACTGAATAAGCCTTGCTGCTCATTTTCATACTGCAGCAGCGAAGAGGTCAGGGATTGCAGAAGTTGCCGATAGCCCTGCTCTGACAGCCCGCTTTGACTGACTAAACGTGAGGTGATTTTATGTGGAGCCGGAGCATCATAGTCGGGGGTAAAAGGTGTTCCACTTAATGCTAAGGTGCCAGTTTTACCTAGCCGGCGACTCACCTCGTAAACTGAGTTTCTGCCCCAGTTGCCCATCAACTGATGATTGTATTTATCGTCATAGCCAGTACCACTGGCCGGATGGATGCTGATTTGTTGTGGTGAGACAGCTGGGAAATATTGCTTAATAAAACTGAGCAGCTCAGCTTCGTTTCCTTCCCAGTAACCATACATTAAGCAGTGGTGGTGCAACTTGATGACGTCATAGTTGCCTTTTGGTGCCGGGATGGCGTTGATTTTAAGATTAGTACCAAGCAGTTGCGCTGTATTCTGTGACGCTATAGCTTTTTCCCAACTTTTTAGCACAGTCAAAGTAGTTTCATTGGCTTGAGGTGTGCAGTAGTTATGCTGAGCCTGTGCTTGTACAGGTCTATTCCATTCAATTTCAAAACGATGAATTTCTTTTGGCAGCGCAAAGGTTTGTAGTTTTAGTTCAGTGACAATGCCGTAACTCATACCGCCACCACCACGCAATGCCCATAGCAGTTCGGGGTGCTCAGTTTCACTGACATTTACTTTAGAGCCATCCCCAAGGATCACTGTAGCACCTAGTAAATACTCACAGCACATGCCATATTTTCGTGTCCATGGCCCCCAGCCTCCACCCTGCACAAAGCCTGCAAGACCAACAGTGGCACAGGTTCCGTGCGCAATCATCCGGTCTTTTTCCGCTAGTTTAGGAGTCAGTTGATAGAAGCGATAACCAGCGCCTATGCTGGCGACGCCTTTGTCATCTAAAGAAAAGGTTTTAATACCAGTGACATCAATCAGTACTACATTGTCTCCACTGCATTCGCCAGCATGATCATGGCCGCCAGCCCTGACCCGAATGGGAAGCTTGTACTGTATTGCTGTTTTGTAGGCTTGTTGCACCTCTGCAGTGGATTCACACATCGCAATCACAAAGGGGTGATATTGGTACAGGGTATTAAAAATTAAACTTTCTGCCTGATAGTTATTTAATCCCGGCAGGATAGTAGGCTTATTGTCCTGAGCTGTAAGTAAACGCTCCGCAGGGAAGCCATTTTTAATCATAGCCTGACGAAATAACGCTACGTTATGGATGGCTGCGGCGTAAACCGCCAGCACTTCCCAGCGCTGGTGTTCCGGGTTGGGTTGTACAGCTGTATTCGTTGTTATTGTTACTTCATTAGGCTGACTCATTACACACTCCTTTTTGTTTCTGGTTCGGTCTGAGCCTTTGGGGAACCTGAGGCTATGAGGCCAGCAAGCTAAAGCTCCCTAGACAGATAAAACCCTTCTGTTGTTTGCACCTGTTGGCGGCTCATCTGTCAAAAATAAGCCGTACAGTACCCAAAATCGTTGTTTCTTATGCAAAAACAGGTTTACCCGAAATCGATACTTTTTCAACTGATTTCACAGACAAAGGCAAATAAAGTGAATTTTTAGTAAAAAACTAAAACCTGAAAGGCTGCAATTTGAATGAAGGGGCAAGGGGTCTTGCTTTAAGGTTGACCAGCGCTGCCCGACTGATCACTGGTTGGGGGTTGACCTGCAGTGTAACCACAGCAAAATCATCAGCAATAAGGCTCTAATCCAGCCGATAAATAAACTCATCAATCTCTGCTTGTCTGGCCCTTGCAAAACCTCTGTCTGAACCGATTTTACGAAAACCGCATTTTTCCAGTACCCGTTGTGAGCCTGAATTATCACAGGCGACATAGGCATAAACAGGCCGGGTAGTTTCGTACTGCAGCAGTTGTGTCAGTGCTTCGGTGGCTATGCCTTGTCCCCAGAATTCTTTATCAATCCAATAAGTGATGCCAGCATCTCCTGCCATCACAAATTTCGCCACACTACCCACAATCTGCTGCTTAATTCTGATGGTCCACATGCTGATACTGGGGTCCGCTAAGTGTTTGGCATACTTCTCAAAATAAAGACTAAAATCAGCGCCACTTTCACAGGTAAAAGCCGCCATCCGGTTGGCATCTGGATCCAGCTGGATTTGGTAAAGGCAGGGCAGATCGTCAGGTGTTGTTTTGCTCAGGCTGATTGGCATCTGTTTTCCGGGATTTGAGTTGTATTCAGTGGAATGATCATAGAAGGATTAAGGCGGAACGCACCAGATTCAATCATGGTTCTGCTGCGTTCCGCTCAATAACTCCTAACGTCGTAGGCGACGCCAGCCCAGCATCATCAATAGCAAGAACCAGCTGCCGAAACCAGCAGCACCACCGCCTCCACCACTATTGTCCTTGACCGGCGCCGGCAAAGCTGAGCGGGTTGGATCCAGTGGGTAGGCATCTGCACTGTCTGCCACGCCGTCATTATCGTCATCCGGGTCGGCATTATTGCCTATACCATCTTTGTCTGTATCCACGGACTCTTTTGGATCCAGCGAAAACGCATCAGCTGTATCGGCCACTCCGTCATTGTCATCGTCGCTGTCGGCATTATTGCCTGTGCCGTCTTTGTCTGTATCAACCGACTCAGTCGGGTCAAGAGGAAAGGCGTCATTCAGATCGGGCACATTATCGTTGTCGTCGTCCGTATCTGTGTTATTGCCTGTACCGTCTTTGTCTGTATCAACCGACTCAGTGGGATCCAGAGGAAAGGCATCATTCAGATCAGGCACGCCGTCGTTGTCGTCGTCCGGATCGGCATTGTTACCTATGCCGTCTTTATCGCTGTCCACTGATTCGTTGGGATCATAAGGCAATGCATCTGCTTTATCTTCGACGCCGTCATTGTCATTGTCGCTATCCAGGGGGTTGGGGATACCGTCACTGTCGACGTCATTGTCGCCGCCGGCATTGGCTCCGATACGGATCACCGCAGGCAGGATTTGCTGCATCTGATTGCCGTTTGCCTGCACAGTGGTAAGCCGGAGATCAAGTTGTTTTGTCTCTGCAGTTAAAGGCAGTTTTAACTTGTGTTGTCCGTCATGCTCAGACTGATAAATCCGTCGCCAGTCATAGTCATCGGTTCTGATATCAAGCTCAAGGGCAACCAGAGGCGATGTTTCATCTGTGGTGATGGTCAGCTGAAGTTCATGATCAATACGGCTGACTACATCAGACTGTTGCTTTTGATTAAACAACTGCATCGACGTGAGTACAGGGTAATGACCGTCAGCTTCGGACAGATAAGTCACAGTTAAGCCCGCGGAGGAAGGGGTTTTTGGTGATTCCGGAACGTGAAGCTTCAGACTTTGACAATCAGCTGACGACCAGTAGTGTGGGCCATAATGATAGTCCCACAGAATTTCTATATAGGTGGTATTGGCACATGTCAGCTCTGAATGTGTCTGCCCTGTGAAGGCAGCGTAGTTTAAATACTGATCCACCCAGATTTTGGGTTGGTGAGGGGTGTGCACCTGCAGTGGGGCTTCCCAAAAAACAAAGTTACTTTGTTCATTCTGAGACGACATGGCAAGCCGTGAATACTTCAGCCCTGATGTGATGGGGATTTGGCTGAGCCCGGTATCCAGAGCCGGAATTAACTGCCCCTGTTCATCTGTAGCTGGATGTAATTTGACCATATGGCCTTGTTCAGAAATTGAAAAAGGACCAGTGCTCAGCACTCTTTCAGGTATAAAGCCTTCAATTGACATGGTCTTCAGCATTGGGGCTGTGAAGATATGGCGTGTTTCGCCCTGAAACAGGTAGCTGACTTTGTCTCCGGCTTTCACTGCGTCATTCCAGATTACAGTAATGCCTGAACCACTGCCCAGATATTGCGGGCTGGCCAGTTCCGGAATGGTAATTTGAACCTGATCTTTGGTGGTGAAATCTGTTTGCTGTGTCTGATCACCTTGTCCTAAGGGCCCGTGCCAGGCGGTTTCATAAATTTCAGGGGAAGCAGGCTGTAAATTAGGCAAGTTCAGCGCCGCAAAAAAGTGCCAGTCGTCGGCCGGAAAACCACCCGTCATAAACTGTTGTGCCGGGGTAATACAGTCAGGGCAAAAGCTAAGGCTAAAGGTTGGCTCAATGATCTGTTGGCTGCCGCGATACAATGAAAAAGCTTCTGTTGATAAAGATTGGCGGGAAAAATCAATAGCCTGGCCTGACAGTGTGGGTGGACTCAGCTTGTGGTACTCGTTAAGTTCTGCTGTATCGAGACTGATTTTATGATCTTGCTGATCCAGTGAGGGCAGCGCTTTGAACAGGTATCCGGAAATGGTTAAGTACCTGCCTTCATTGCTCCGTGGATCCATTAAACGTGCATCTGCTATCAGGTAAGCAGGCGCCTCGCTGACATAACGTAACTTTTGTGTACCTGTTATGCCAGACAAACCAAAAGTTGTAGTTTGTTGCCAATTCTTGTCGAATGCCCGGACGAAGTTAAAGTGGCCTGAGTTTTCGACAGCCAGTTCATTGTACTTTTCAAAAAGGACAGGGAGTCTGAGTTGTTGATCTGCTAACGACAGTTCAATGGCAAAACTATGTACACCGGCACTGTTGACTGACAAAGGGATATCGGCCGTAGTGCTGCTAAAACTGAAAGAGACTTTTTGTTGTTGTCCGGGCAGAAGCTTAAAGCTGGTTTGATCCAGACTCACT
>CBIMJC010000212.1:0-7268 GCA_966244125.1 uncultured Rheinheimera sp. | reverse complement strand
AGGGGCAGATTCTGTTGCCCGGTATTGGTTTGTTGTTGTGACACTGTGCGGCACCGGAGTACAGTCCCTTGGTATCGGGGGCTCTATGACAGGGGGCTTCACTTGATTGCTGTTGTTCCATTGCTGTAACAACTGAACAGCAGTCTTACCTGACAAGCTATTGAGCCAGGTATAAAACTGACTGATCTGATTAAACAGCTGCTGGCAGGCTGTTGTATTGGCAGGGTTTTTGTCCAGCAGGGAAACTGCATGTAATAGCGGATTAAGCTCCCTGTTCAGCGCCTGGATCAAAGGGTCTGATACAGCACTGCCTTGTGCCTGAAAACTGAGTAAACTGGCCTGGTTCAGCCAGTTCAGCAGTATCTGCTTTGTCTCTTCAGCTGAGGTGCATTGTTTAACTAAGCTGATAAAAAATATGGGTTCTATATGCATAACGGCCTCAGGGTTGTTCAATGGGGGCGGGTAATGGAAGCCAGATACGTGCCAACCAGAGTTATTTGCAGCTGATGCGTTGTTTTTATCAGCAATGCCAGCCGCCTTAGCCGAAGTGATACTCAGCTGCCTCGGCAAGAGCCCGCAGGCTCTGGCCTTGTTGCTGCAGACTGGAGTCAATCGACCGATCCTGCTATGGCTCCGGTCAGGCCCGGCCACAGCATGGTTACTCATTGCTCAGCCCTCTTCTGAGTTGGATAGGACTTTCATTAAACAAATGTTTAAAGGCGGTTGAAAAGTTCGCCTGTGACGGATAGCCCAGCCTGACGGATATTTCCTGAATGCTCAGATTTGTGCTGACTAAAAGCTGTCGGGCTTTGTGCATTCGCTGTATGCGTAACCAGGTTGAAACCCCGGTGTTCAGTTCTTTTTTAAAGGCTTTGGATAAACTGTTGCGATTGGTATTCATGGCTTTGCTGATGGAATGCAGTGTCAGGGGCAACTCCAGATGTTGTTGGATGTAGTGACAGGTTTTCTCTACCAGATCTTTATACTTAAGATTCAGATAGGGTTGTGGCCCTGGTGTTTGAATGGATAGTACCTTTGGGGTCAGTGGCGATGAATACAGCGCTTTGTGACAAAACTGCAGAAACTGCTCAACAGGAACCCCTTCCAGCCGGCCTTTTAACGCAAAGGTTTTGTTACTAAGGTTGATGACTGCTGAGGCCTGATGGCTGTCAGCCAGAACCTGTTGTGCCCGGCTAAAATGAGCCTCTTCCTCCACAACGAACACCGTCATTTTTTTTGTGACCGCTTAAAGTGAAATCATGCATATTGTCTAACATGATGTATTGATATTCTTTTTTAAGCCGCTCCCAAAGCGGTATAGAATGGCTTGGGTTGTTTAAGATGAAGATCAAAATTAACGAATCATTTTTCATTGGTGATTTCCCCGATTGAAGTTGCATTAAGAGGGCTGGATAGATCCAGCGCCAAAGTTGAATGAACACCGAACCACAAGGAGCCCGTCAGATGATTAAAAGCCTGGCTCAGGCTGAATCATCTGACTCTATGTGGAGAACTGCTATTTTCGGGACTAATTTAGTCTTCAGCACTATGCCGTCAGACCTTTTTTTAATCAATGTCAAACTGGTCAAAAAATCTGCGTTTTACCCTGATTTGTGTATCTGTCTAAACTTTTGTATTCCAGTGATGCCCTAAAGAACTTGGCAGTGTTCTATCTGGTGCTCCCACAGTGGACTGCGTTTTGTGTGGATCTTTATGCTTTATGTTGTCTGAGCCTCATGGGAAAATGAGATAAAACAAAGGCGATAACTCTGTTGTGAAGCAGTCTTTTTGTTGATGATGCCCAAGGCGTCACACTGCGTATCCGGGAGGCACGCCAGGCGATGTTCGTGCAGTTTATGCAAAGAGGGAGCAAAGTGAGCTTGTTATTACTTTAGTCCCTTGCTAACAATAAGTCGTGTTCAGACCCCTGATCGTAGCCAGCTGATGTTAGAGTACCTGCAAGAGCTGTAACCTTGCACAAAAAACCGCATGCTAAAGGCAGTATGTTGATGGATAAAACAAAAAAAGCTATGCAAAAATGACACAAAAACAAAGCCGTACCCCAAGAAAAAAACCAGCAGCCAAAACTACAAAACGGCCGCAATTCGCCAGACAAATGTTGTGGCTTGCGCTGAAAATTGGCTTGGTGCTGTTGCTGACTTTATTTGTTTATCTGATTTATCTGGATAGCAAAATCACCACCTTGTTTTCCAGCCATAAATGGCAATTTCCGGCTCAGGTCTATGCCCGGAGTCTGGAGTTAATACCAGGCAAAAGTCTGACGCAAAAACAACTGGTCAGTGAACTGGACCTGTTGCAGTACAGGGCGGTGGACAAAGTGAGTGGTCCGGGTCAATACAGTCAGAGCGGTGATAAAGTCGTGGTGTTTCGCCGCGCTTTTCAGTTTGCTGATGGGTACGATCAGGAAGAAGTATTTACTGTGTCTTTTGCAGGCCAAAGGGTACACAACATTTATGACCATCAACTGAAAAAGTCTGTACAAAAAGCCCGGATAGAACCTCAGCTGGTGCAGCATCTGGTGTCTTCTGAGCAGGAAGACAGGGAAATGGTCAGGCTGGCAGACATGCCGGAGCATATTAAAGATGCTTTGCTCACCATAGAGGACAGGGATTTTTATCAGCATCATGGGGTATCAGTCTGGTCTGTGGTGAGAGCCTTCTGGGCGAATCTGATGGCAGGACGCACAGTGCAGGGGGGCTCTACTTTAACCCAGCAGCTGGCAAAAAATATGTACCTGACGGCGGATAAAACTATGATCCGCAAAGTGAATGAAGCCCTGATTGCGCTGATCCTGGATTATCGTTACAGCAAAGATGAAATCCTTGAAGCTTATCTGAATGAAATTTTTATCGGCCAGTTCCACAACAATGCGGTGCATGGTTTTGCCCTTGGCAGCAAGTTTTATTTTGGTAAACCTTTGGATGAATTGTTGCCAGAGGAATACGCGTTGCTGGTGGCTATAGTCAAAGGCCCTTCTTATTATGACCCGCGTCGCTTTGGGGCCAGAGCTAAAGAGCGCCGGGATCTGGTGCTGAAAACCCTTTATGCCGAAGAGTTACTAACCGAGAACGATTACCAGCGGGCTATCAGTAAACCTCTGGCAGTGATCCCTATGGGGCAGCATTTAAAAGGTCGTTCACCTTCTTACCTCGATGCAGTGAAACGTGAGCTGAAAGAGATCATTACTGATCAGGCGACCATTGAAAACGGCATTAAGATATTTACCTATATGGACCCACAGGCGCAGCTGGCGGCTGAACATACGGTAAAACAGCGTTTATCTGAATTGGACAGCAAGCTCGAAGCCGCTATGGTGGTGACGGATTATCAGACCGGAGCCTATAAAGCTATAGTGGGTGGTAAAGCTGTGCATTTTGCCGGGTACAACAGAGCTTTAGATGCACGCCGCCAGATTGGCAGTATAGTAAAGCCAGTGTTGTATTTGCAGGCCTTAAGCAGACCGGAACAATTTAGTCTGGCTACTATGCTCGATGACAGTCCAATACATCTCAAAGGCAGTCAGGGTGGATGGAGTCCGCAAAACTTTGATAAAAAATTCCGCGGGCAAGTTACCTTAATTCAGGCTTTGTCTGAGTCATTAAACGTTCCGACAGTGCGCCTGGGATTAAAACTGGGTTTGCCTGTGTTGCAGGATGGCTTTAAAAAGTTAGGGCTGGAACGTGACGTAAAACTACAACCTTCCGCATTTTTAGGCGCGGTAGAACTAACGCCTGCCGAAGTGGCACAGTTATATCAGGTGATCGCCAATAAAGGCCGTTACATAAAATTAGCCAGCATAGAGTCTATTACGACGACAGACAGTACTATGCTGTACCAGCGCAGAAACATTGTGCAACAAAGAGTTACAGAAGATGCGGATTACCTGCTGCAATATGCAATGCAGCAAAGCACCCGCAGCGGTACGTCGAAAATACTGGCCAATCAGTTTAGCGGAGTACGTTTTGCAGGAAAAACCGGAACCTCCAGTGATCATAAAGACAGCTGGTTTACCGGCTTTGAACACGAGTCCTCTGTCACTGTCTGGTTAGGCCGGGATGATAATAAACCTATTGGCTTAACGGGCGGTTCTGGTGCTTTAACTTTATTTAGCCAGTATTTCAGAATGGTGCCTCCGAACTCTTTGTTCAGAGCTGTGCCTCCTGATGTCGGCCTGGGCCGTTTTTCTGCTGTAACAGGCAGGCCTGTCGCTGATCATTGTGACGGAAGCCTGTTGTTACCTAAAGTGGTCGGTGCGGCACTAATTACAGATTGCGAATAGACGGGAATTATTGACTTATGTCGTTCAGGCCAGAGAAGCAATTAAAAGTTGAAGAGTGGTGGTATTTGCCGCAGCTGGACAAGCTGGCAAAACTCAACAGCAGGATGGAGGTCAGCGAAATGGCTGATCTTGATCATCTGTGTCAAAGTGTCCTCAATTTTTTCTTGCTAAACCCTGGCCGGCTGATCAGTAAAGAAGAGCTGTTAAAAGAAGTCTGGCAAATGACCTCAGTGACAGACGGCCGTGTTGCACGGGTGATCAGTATCTTACGTGACGTGTTGGGGGATGATGTGAAATCCCCACGTTATATCGAAACTATTCCAAAACGGGGTTACCGTTTTATTGCCAAAGTGATAGAGCAGGAACAACTTATAGCTCAGGTGTCTGAGCGGGAAGAAGAACCTGCCACTGCAGCAGAACGAAAAATAAACAGGCTCTGGTGGGCTGGTTTAACTCTGGCAACAGTGCTGCTGGCTTTGCTGGCCAGCTGGGTGTTCTGGCCTACAGAGTCCGATGTGCAGCAACAGGCTCCTTTTGTAAACTGGAGTCCGGTATCTTCATTAGATGGCTTTGAGTATTACCCTGCGCTGTCAAATGATAAAAACTTTCTGGTCTACAGCTATAAAAAAAGTAAAAACCACTCCAATGTGCTGATGCTGCAGAATTTGCAGAACCATCAAACCCAACAACTGACCCAAAGTCATATTGATGATTTTGGCGCCAGTTTCCGGCCTGATGGCAAAGCTATTGCTTATCAGCGGATCAAATACCGTGAGCTCTGTGAAATTCGGTTATTAAGTTTGACTGAAGGTCCAGTGCCTGCGGTGGCTGAAGATAAATTATTAACGACCTGTGGTTTGTATGGCACCTCTACCCGTATTTCCTGGGCGCCGGATGGTAAATCCTTATTATTTGGTGGCAGTGACGCCAGCTCACAGCGTATGACGATTTTTTCATTGGATATAGCGTCTGGCAATAAAACCCAGCTGGTGCTGCCCAGTAACTCTGGTATGGGCGATTTTACCGCCCGTTATTCCAATAAAGGCGACAAAATAGCTTTTTTAAGGGACGTTGCCAGCAACTCAGTGCAGTTGTGGCTGATGGATTTAAACAGCAGAGAAACTTCATTATTGCTGCATATTAAACACAGTTATCCTGGTGATATCGCCTGGAGCCAAAATGATGAACAAATTTATTATCCGGCCCGTAAATGGACTATTGAAAGTGTAAATGTGCAAACAGCGGAACAAAAAACTATAGCCTTAACCAATAATCAGGCTTACGAAATTGTAGTCGGGGGACAGAATGAGTTTTATGGCTCTATAGGACGGTACGGCAATTATTACATTAAAAAGTTTAATAACCCTGTGACTAATACTAAATCGTCCGAAGAGATAGTGTTTAAATCCAATCGCAGTGAACGACTGGTGGAGGCCAATCCTACATTGGAAGGGCCAACAGCTGCAGTGTCTATGCGCACCGGATTGCCTCAGATCTGGTTATTTTACCCAGATGGCCGCCAGCAGATGATCAGTCAGTTTGATAGCTCTGTGGTCATATCAGACATGGAGTTTTCAGCAAACGGCCAACAGTTACTGGTGCTGATAGACCAGGAAGTCTGGTTATTTGATTTAACAGGAAAAACACAACGGATCAGTGCAAAAGGCGATGTGGTAAAAAACCTGAGCTGGGGGCAACAAACCAACAGTATATTTTATACCATCAATCAAAAAGGCAACTGGCAGGTGATGTCCTATCAGTTGGGCTCCCAGGCTGAGCCTGAAGTGTATCTGGATGGGGTTGATTTATTTATCCAGAGTAAAAGCAGTAACCATCAGTTAAAAAGAAACGCCTTAACAGGGCAGTACAGTGTTATCACGGGCAAGGATGAAGAAATTTTAACTGAGCAGGTGCAGAAGCTGATGTTGTCGGAGTCTTCCACTTTTGCCCTGACGGAAAATGGTATTTATTTTTCTGCCGTGAATGAAAAAAAACAAAGCCAGCTGTTTTTTTATTCTTATCAGGATAAGGTGGCGCATCCATTAGAGCTGGTCTCCGATTTATATTCATCCCGTTTCTCTTTAAGTCATGACGGTTTGTATATTTATATGATTGTAGGTGAGACTCAGGATCTGGATATCGCAAAAATTGAGCTGAAAACCACAAATTAATCATTGATTTATAAGAATTTCATCAGTTTATGATTTTTTTTGTGGCCGATACTGTTGTGGTCGAATTTAACCACTCTTATCGGAGCTTATATTATGAAACTGATTAAATTTATCGCTGCTGCCTCTTTAGTTGCTTCTACTTTTTTAGTCTCAGGTGGTAACGCTGCGCCAGATACTGTTGTCGCGCCGCAGATAGCAGCATGTACTGATTGGCCATTTTGCCGTGATGTAGAAATCAAAGATGAAACCTCTGAGCCACATTTTGTAGCTGCCTGTACTGACTGGCCATTCTGCCGTGATGTGGAAGTGACAGAACAGGTTCTGCCACAACAACTGAACACAGCAACAGTGCGTAAGGCAGTTTAACCCCCCCCTCTACTTTTGCTATGAATTGGTTATAATCCGCCTACCTGTTTATGTAGGCGGACCCTTATGCAACACACGGCAGACTACCTGACCTTTGGTCAATGGCGGTATCTGCGTACCATTGGACAATTACAGCCTCTGTCAGCCAGCGCTGATCCGGAGGTACTGACATTGGAACCAAGGTTGCATAAGCTATTAAACTTTTTTATTGATCATAAAGATCTGGTCGTCAGCCGTGAGCAGATTTTGTCAGGGGTCTGGGGAGAAGGATTAGGTTCTGATGAATCTTTGACCCGTGCTATAGCTGCATTGCGGCGAGCTTTGCAGGACAGCAGAGTAGAACCAACTTACATCGCCACTTTGTCAAAAAAAGGCTATTGCTGGCTGGCCCCTGTCGCCGAAGTGTCTTTACCTCCTGCAACTCTTCAGGT
>CBIMJC010000211.1:0-7322 GCA_966244125.1 uncultured Rheinheimera sp. | reverse complement strand
GGTTCGCAGGCGTTTGACGGCTTTATCCAGGATGCCGTTAACAAACTTGTGGCTGTCATCGGCAGCAAAGGCTTTCGCCAGCTCGATGGCTTCGTTGATCACCACCTTGTATGGCACATCCAGCCGGTATTTCAGCTCGTACGCTGATACCCGTAATATGGCTTTTTCGACCAGATCAATTTCTTCAAATGGACGGTCTAAAAACGGCTTTATCGCTTCATCCAACACCGGATGATTGACTGCCACACCACGTAAAATATCCTGGAAATAGCCCACGTCCAGATGTTTGGTGTTTTGCTCCAGCAGTAACTGCTGTTCAATATCACCCACAGGGTTTTTGCTGACTTGCCAGCTATAAACACCCTGAACGGCTAAAGAACGGGCTAAACGACGTGCATTAGGTTTCATCAACAAATCCTACAACTGAGAAAGAACGTTTACCATTTCTAAAGCAGACATGGCGGCTTCACCACCTTTATTGCCCATTTTAGTACCGGCACGTTCTACGGCCTGTTCAATACTGTCGACCGTTAACACACCAAAAGCAACAGGAATACTGTGCTGCATCATGACCTGGGCCAGACCCTTAGTACATTCGCCAGCCACATATTCAAAATGAGGTGTACCACCACGGATCACAGCGCCTAAGGCGATGATCGCATCGTACTTACCACTGGCCGCTACTTTTTGTACAGCCAGAGGCATTTCAAAAGCGCCGGGGATACGAACTACAGTGATGTCTTGATCAGCAATATCGCCGACACGCTTTAAAGTATCTACAGCACCGTCTAATAAACTTTCGACAATAAAGCTGTTGAATCTGGCCACAACGATGGCAAATTTTTTACCTTTAGCGGTTAACCCTGCTTCAATCACCTGCATTGGAGGTCCTTATTGCATATCTGCTGCAAAAAAATGGTGTAATACACCAGAATTCAAAAAAACGGGCGCCATGATAACACAACTATGCCCGTCCCCTGCTACTGTTTCTGCAGCAGTTGTTACAGAGTCTTATTCAGACACATAGTCCACGACTTCCAGACCAAAACCGGACAGCGCATGGTATTTTTTCGGCGCACTGAGCAGGCGCATTTTTTTCACGCCCAGACTGGCCAGAATTTGAGACCCCACACCGACGTTTCGGGATGTGCCTTTCCAAAGTTCAGTTTTGGCTTTTTCGCCTTTATCTTCAGCTTCAAAGTTTTGCACCATCTGCACCAGCTCATCACTGCTTTCATTTTTACCTAACAGCACCAGCACACCACCTTCATCGGCGATACGTTTCATCGCACAATGCAACGAAAAGCTGCGGTTGGCACCACGGTCAGACAACAGCAAATCACTGAACGTATTGTGCAAATGCACCCGGACTAAAGTCGGCTGTTCAGCGTCAACATCACCTTTGACCAGAGCAAAATGGATCTGACTGTCGATGGTGTCGCGGAAAGTCACCAGCTTAAATTCACCAAACTCTGTAGGTAACTGGCAACTGGCCACTTGTTCTATAGTGGTTTCATTTAAATTACGGTATTCAATTAAATCAGCTATGGTGCCAATTTTAATGCCGTGTTTTTTGCCAAAAACTTCTAAATCCGGACGACGCGCCATAGTGCCGTCTTCATTCAGAATTTCAACGATAACAGCAGCAGGCTCTAAACCGGCTAAACGGGCTAAATCGCAACCTGCTTCGGTATGACCAGCACGCACTAACACACCACCGTCCTGTGCCATTAAAGGGAAGATATGACCAGGGTAGACAATATCTGTTGGCTTGGCATCACGGGCCACTGCAGCTTTGACTGTGCGGGCTCTGTCAGCTGCAGAAATGCCCGTCGTCACGCCTTCAGCCGCTTCAATAGACAAAGTAAAAGCGGTGGAAAATGGCGATAAATTTTTATCCACCATCAGCGGCAGTTTTAACTGCTCACAACGTTTTTTCGTCAGAGTTAAGCAGATTAAACCACGGCCATGAGTGGCCATAAAGTTGACGGCGTCCGGTGTGACATATTCAGCCGCCATCACTAAATCGCCTTCGTTTTCGCGGTCTTCGTCATCCATCAGAATAACCATTTTCCCCTGACGGATATCTTCAATAATTTCTGCTGGTGTATTCAGTTGCATACTTCACCTCAAGCCCCGGGCCTTACTGCGTTATAAAAAACCACGTTGTTGCAATAAATCCATAGTCACGCCTTTGCTGCCCGCCCCCTGGCGGCCTTGCAGCAAACGCTCCAAATAACGCGCTATTAAATCCACTTCCAGATGCACCTGACTGCCTGCTTTTAAGCTCATCAAAGTGGTTTCACGTGCCGTATGTGGCACTATGGTTAAACGAAAAGCACTGGCACTTAACTCATTAACGGTCAGACTAATACCATCCACTGTGATAGAACCTTTTTCGGCAATGTAATGGGCTAAGTCTGTTGGCATTTTGATCCAGACTTGCCAGGCTTCGCCAAACTTCTCAATTTTTTCAACACTGCTGATGCCATCGACATGGCCGCTGACCAGATGGCCGCCCAAGCGCCCTGTCGCCAGCAAGGCTTTTTCTAAATTCAGTAACTGCCCTATTTTGTATTGTCCAAACAAAGTACGTTTAACGGTTTCACCTGATACATCGGCATTAAAACTTTTGCCCTTTAATGCAGTGACAGTCAAACAAACACCATTGCTGGCAATACTGTCGCCCAGTTTGACATCAGAAAAATCCAGACTGTCGGATTCAATCGTCAGTTTTAAATCCACACCTGAAACCTGAATGGCGCTGACCCGACCTGTGGCTTCTATTATTCCGGTAAACATGACTTTAACCTTGCTGTTAATTTTACATCAGGCCCCAATGTCTCCACTGAAGTCCAGACAAAATGCTGAGCCTCTGACAACTCACTGTAGTTGGGTAACTGCAGCATGGCTTTGGCTTTATCACCCAAAAGCACGGGCGCCTGATAAACAATAAGCTCATCGACCAGCCCGGCCTGCCACAAAGAACCAGCCAGCTTTGCGCCGGCCTCCACCCACAGGTCATTGATATTTTCTCTGGCTAACACAGACATTAATTCGGTTAAATTCAAGCCTGACTCATCAGTATCCAGTGCAATAAAACGAACCTGCGGATGCTCAAATGCCGGAGTGTATGCTTTAGCATGCACCAGCACTATGGGGCCATTTTGTGAAAACAAAAGCTCCTGGCCTGTTAATTTAAGGCAACGATCTAAAATCACCCGGATGGGCTGACGCACAGAGCCATCATCCAGAGTGCTAATAGCCAGGCCTTCAGAGCGCACTGTTAAGCGGGCATTGTCCGCCAGCACAGTAGTGGCCGTTGATAAAATGGCATGGGATTGAGCGCGCATCAGCTGCACATCAGAACGGGACTCTGCTGAGCTTATCCACTGGCTTTTGCCATTAGAAAGTGCAATACGCCCATCCAGACTAGAGGCAAGTTTAAGCCGGATATAAGGGGTTTGCCGCTCCATCCGGCTTAAAAAGCCTGGATTTAAGGCCCGGGCTTGTTGTTCTAACAAACCCACCTGCACTTCAATGCCCGCATCTTTTAAAATTTGAATACCACGACCCGCCACTAAAGGATTCGGATCCAGCATCGCCACTATCACTTTTTTCACCCCAGCCTTTACCAGCGCCAAAGCACAGGGGCCCGTACGCCCGTAATGGCTGCAGGGCTCTAACGTGACATAACAGGTGGCACCAAAAGCCAAATGCTGAGCCTGACGCAATGCAAAAACTTCCGCATGTGGGCCACCGGCCTGACGATGATAACCTTCCCCTACAACCCCGCCATCGCGCACTATAACAGAGCCGACATTCGGATTAGGTGCAGTGGTAAAACGGCCCTGGGAGGCGAGTTCTATGGCGCAAGCCATATAGTGATGATCGAGTTCAGTAAAACTCACTTAGTTGTCTCCAAGCCGGGCTATTTCTTCACCAAACTCGCGGATATCTTTAAAAGAGCGGTAGACGGATGCAAAACGCACATAAGCCACTTTATCCAGCTTGACCAGCTCGTCCATAATCAGAGTACCCAGCAACTGGCTCGGCACTTCACGCTCGCCTGTGGCGCGTAATAAGCTTTCTACTTTGCTGATCAGGGACTCAATCTGCTCTGTTGGCACAGGACGTTTTTCCAGTGCACGCATCACGCCACTGCGCAATTTAGCATCGTTATAAGGTTCGCGGGAGCCATCGCGTTTTACAATACGCGGCATCACCAGTTCGGCAGCTTCAAAGGTGGTAAAACGTTCGTGGCAGGCGCCACATTCACGACGTCTTTTTACCTGAGACCCGTCCGCCACTAAGCGGGAGTCTATAACTTTGGTATCGTCGGCACGACAAAAAGGACAAAACACGGAATTTCTCCGAAAAAAATGGCCGCATTAAGCGGCCATCATAACACTCTATCTTTGTTCAGTCATCGCGGACTATCAGGCATAAACCGGCAGACGGCGACAGACTTCAGACACCTGAGCCCGAACTTTGTCAATAACGCCAGCATCGCCGCGGCTGTCCAGCACATCACAAATCAGGCTTGCCACTAAACGGGCTTCTGCTTCTTTAAAACCACGACGGGTAATAGCAGGAGTACCGATGCGTAAACCGCTGGTAACAAATGGCGAACGTGGGTCATTTGGCACAGAGTTTTTGTTCACTGTGATATGAGCCAGACCTAACCAGGCATCCGCTTCTTTACCTGTGATGTCTTTGTCGATTAAATCCATCAGGAATAAATGGTTTTGCGTACCACCAGACACGATCTTATAACCACGTTTGATCATTTCATCACACATAGCCACAGCGTTTTTCAGCACTTGCTGCTGATAAACTTTAAACTCTGGTTGCAGCGCTTCTTTGAACGCAACGGCTTTCGCAGCGATCACATGCATCAAAGGACCACCCTGACCACCAGGGAAAACCGCAGAGTTCAGTTTCTTTTCGATCTCTTCGTTTTTACGGGCCAGAATCAAGCCACCACGGGGACCAGCTAAAGTTTTGTGAGTCGTCGTTGTGACTACATCAGCTACCGGCACCGGGTTTGGATACAAACCAGCGGCCACTAAACCAGCCACGTGCGCCATATCTACCATCAGGTAAGCACCGACTTTATCGGCGATTTCACGGAATTTCTGCCAGTCAATAATGCCTGAATAAGCAGAGAAACCAGCGATGATTAATTTTGGCTTGTGTTCCAAAGCTAAAGCTTCAGCCTGAGCATAATCAATCACACCGGTTTCAGGGTGCAGACCGTATTGCACAGCTTTATACAACTTACCTGAAGAGCTGACTGTAGCACCGTGAGTTAAGTGACCACCGTGCGCCAGACTCATACCTAAAATGGTATCGCCTGCGTTTAATAAAGCTAAAAATACGGCTGAGTTTGCCTGAGAGCCTGAGTGCGGTTGCACGTTTGCGTAATCTGCACCAAAGAGTTCTTTCGCACGGGCGATAGCTAAGTCTTCAGCCACGTCCACGTACTCACAACCACCGTAATAACGCTTATGCGGGTAACCTTCAGCATATTTGTTTGTTAACTGAGAACCCTGAGCCTGCAACACACGTGGGCTGGCATAGTTTTCAGAAGCGATCAGCTCAATGTGATCTTCCTGACGTTGGGTTTCGTTGGTAATGGATTGCCATAATTCCGGATCAAAATCGGCAATGTTCATTTCGCGCTTTAACATGCTTGCTCCCAGGTGGCCAAAAAGGGCCAGGCTATTTACAAAAAAACTGCGCGCATTCTACATGGAATCTGCCAAAGATGCAGCTATAAAGTAGCCATCTAAACATCTAAAACCTATTTTATAACAGGTGGTCGGCTCAGCAGAATAATTAACTGTAAATATAACCAGTATCTGGCTTTACAAAAATCAAAAACTGGTCAATTATACAACTGTATAAACCAACAGTGCTTTGGAAATGAAAAAAATTATCCATATCGACATGGACTGTTTTTTCGCTGCAGTAGAAATGCGGGACAGGCCAGACTGGCGCACCATTCCTTTAGCTATAGGCGGTAGTCGCAGCGAACGTGGGGTGATCAGCACCTGTAATTATCCGGCACGGGTTTATGGTGTACGTTCTGCTATGCCGACAGGCCAGGCGTTAAAGCTCTGCCCTCACCTGTTGTTATTGCCCGGCAATATGGAAAAATACAAAGCAGCCAGCCTGCAAATTCAGGCTATTTTTCATCGATACACCGACAAAGTAGAACCTTTATCCCTCGACGAAGCTTACCTGGATGTCAGCGACAGCACCTTGTTTTCCGGCAGCGCCACCCGTATAGCTGAAGATATTCGTCGGGTGATTTTTGCCGAAACAGGCTTAACAGCCTCAGCAGGCGTCGCACCAAATAAATTTCTCGCCAAAATCGCCAGTGATGAAAATAAACCTGATGGTTTATTTGTGTTACCACCGGAGAAAGTCAGTGACTTTGTCAAATTTCTGCCTTTGCATAAAATTCCTGGTGTCGGTAAAAAAACTGCGGAACGACTGGCTACTTTAGGTTTTTATAAGTGTGTCGATATTCAGAATGCGTCTTTGCATACACTGGTGAAGCACTTCGGCAGTTTTGCTGAAACTTTAATAGAACGCAGTTTTGGCCGCGACAGCCGTGATGTACATAATGATTATCCACGTAAATCTGTGGCTGTTGAACATACTTACACTGAAGACTTGCCCGATCTGGATGCAGGCCAACAAAGTTTATCTGAGCTGTTACCCAAACTTAGGCGCCGTATTGAACGCTGTGAAGCCAGTGCTCATATTCAGAAAATTGGCATTAAGCTGAAATTTGCCGACTTTCAGCAAACCACTATAGAGAAACAGCAAGCTGAATTAGATATGGCCAGTTTAAAGCAGTTACTGGAACAAGCCTGGCACAGAGGTCAGGGTAAAAAAGTGCGGCTGGTGGGTATTCATGTTGGATTAAAAGCGCAGGAAGCCCAGGCTCAGTTATCGCTGGAACTCTGAATGTAAAAATAAAATTCTTCCCGAATGAAGCAGTAAAAACAGAGTGTTAAAATCTCAATCACTGAATTTCAGGCATAAAAAAAGCCAACTTAAAGTTGGCTCTTTTTCAGAAAACTATTAACCGGTAACAGTTACGTTCTCAGCCTGAGGACCTTTTTGGCCTTCAGTAACTTCGAAAGTTACGCGTTGACCTTCAACTAAAGTTCTGCGGCCTGTGCCATTGATAGCGCGGAAATGTACGAATACGTCTTTACCGCCTTCGCGCTCGATGAAACCAAAACCTTTATCTTCGTTGAACCACTTAACGGTACCGGAAATTAATTGTGACATAACATTCTCTT
>CBIMJC010000210.1:0-7328 GCA_966244125.1 uncultured Rheinheimera sp. | reverse complement strand
CTGCTGCGGCACTGTAACAAAACCAGGGTCGCCCAAATACTCTGCCCGATCAGCGTAAACCCGTTTTTCCAGCTCAGCTATTAAGTGCACATACTGGCTGCTGTTGTGTTTGACGTTGGTAAAATCGCTGCTGCGCCGCTGTTTTAAACCTAATAATTGTGCCAAAGCTATGCCACCTGAACTTGGTGGAGGTGCGCTAATCAGTTGTTTATCCTGCCATGGCGTGACTAAAGCCTCACGCCAGCCCGCGTGGTAGGCTGCTAAATCCTGCATAGTGACGAGGCCATTGCCCCGCTGCATTTCTGCGACCAGAAGCTCTGCCGTTTTACCTTTATAGAAATCGTCCGGGCCTTTTGCAGCTATGCGTTTTAAGGTTTCGGCCAGTTCAGGCTGTTTGAAGTTTTCGCCCGCTTTCATAGAGCCAAAATACTGCGCAAAGTTGGTTTTTCCCTCCAGTTGCTGCAGTAAATCGGCACGGTACTGATACTGATTGGCTGCCACAGTAAAACCTGTTTCCGCGTAATAAATGGCTGGGGCTACTAAATCCTGCCAGGGCAGGGAGCCGAACTTTTTATGCGCCAGCCACAAGCCCATCACAGTGCCTGGTACACCACTGGCTTTGTGACCAATCAGACTTAAATTCTCAATCACCTGCTTGTCGGCATCTAAAAACATATCCTTGTGCGCCGCTGCCGGTGCTGTTTCGCGGTAATCGAGGAAATAAGGTTTACCGTCAAACCAGACCAGCATAAAACCACCACCGCCTATATTGCCGGCTTCAGGGTAAGTCACTGCCAGAGTAAAAGCCGTGGCTATGGCGGCATCAACCGCATTCCCTCCTTGTCGCAGAATTTGCTCAGCCACTAAGGCCCCGTATTGATCAGGGGAGGCGACAGCACCGCTTGTCAGGCTTTGGGTTTGGGCAGTGGTTTCTGCTGCCTGCAAAGGATGAAAAAACATCGAGAACGACAGCACGAGCATTGCAGAGATAAAGCGGTAAGCCATAACAAACTCCTTGGTGTTTGGCTACTGTTCTATCCTGTCGGACATTCAATTGCAAGTCTGGAGCTTTAGGCTGGCGTTAACTCTGAAAGTATTAATGCGAAGTACATCTGTACTGACGTTTTTTGTTAATTGCTTCTTATCTTGCGGTATAGCAGTTGTATTTTTAAGAAATGACTGACAGTGGTCAGGCAAAAAAATCGCCTGACCACTGTGTCGGATTAAGGCAAAATTTTAATAGACCTGATCAGCACAGGAGTTTCTGGCTGATGGAAAGCTATAGGTTTGCCGCCCGGGTTATCCAGCCAGATTTCTTTGACTTTCACTGCAGCTATTTTATCCAGCACCGCATCGCCTGCCGTCAACTGGCCGAAGTTGGTGTATTTGCCATCTAAGTGGGCGCGCCGCTCCAGGCAGATATAAAACTCTGTGCTGCCACTGTTTGGATCTTCATCCCGGGCTAAGCCAAGGCTGCCTCTGATCTGAGGTTTGCTGTCAGAAAATTCACCATCCACCCTGTAGGTTTTATGATCCGGGTGTGCGTCATCATTAATACCTGCTTGTGCCACATGACCCTGGACCACACGATAAAAACTTTTGCCCTCATACCAGCCGCTTTTGGCCAGCCGGATAAACTGGGCCGTGGTTTTAGGTGCGGTTTTATCATCCAGCTCAAAGGTCATCTCGCCCAGACTGGTGCTGATCACCGCCTTGGGGGCGGCAAAAGCCAGTGAGCTGAAAACGCAACAGGCCAACAGGGAAAGCAGTTTTAGTTTCATCAGGTGACATCCTTGAGATCATTGTATTTATTCGACAAAACCAGCCTAACAGGACTGGCTGACGAACAAAAGCCCGCTTGACTTCTGTTTCCCCGGAAACTAAGGTGCAAAAACCAAAGGAGATACAAATGCATACAACAACACAGCCACTTTGCGCACTGGACGATCATTTGGGGTATTGGTTACGTTTTGTCTCGAATCATGTGTCGGGACGCTTTAAAACATTGATTGCAGCGCATGGCCTGACCGTGACGGAATGGGTGGCTTTGCGCACTTTATACAACAAAACCGAAAGCACTCATGCTGAATTAATTGAGGCTTTGGGTATGACCAAAAGTGCAGCGTCCAAGGTGGTTACCCGTCTCGAAACCAAAGGATTAGCACTGCGAACCAGCGCAGCACACAGTGCCAGAGAACAATGTATTGTATTAACAGCACAAGGGCGGCAGCTGTTGCCTGTGCTGGCGGCCTGTGCAGATGAAAATGAACAGTTCTTTTTTGGTCATCTGGATTTAACTACAAGGCAAGCTTTGCAGCAGGCAATGATGGATTTGATTAAACACCATCACCTGACCGGGGTTCCTGTTGAATAACAGGGCCTGTTTAGTCTGGAAAATACTCTTTATGTTGTTCGCCTTTGCGGCCAAAGTAGCAAACATGACGGCCGCTAATCCAGACCATGTAGCCTGTACAGCCAGCCTGCATCGAGATCTGCTTAAACTCCGGGTACAGGATCTCTCCCTGCTGGGCACCCAGAATAGCGCCTTTGAGCACTGTAGCGTCAAAGGTCTTCGCTATCTGTTGTTCTGAGGGGGCCATATTAAGTATCAGATGCTGATCATTGGTTAAATAATAAATGCTTTGTCTGGCCCTGTAGTCCACCAGATAAGACTCCACTCCTGCTGCTGACAAAGTGGCAATCACCTGACCAAAGTGAATGTTCCCGGCTTGTGACGCATGAAACACCTGATTGATGCTGTCGATTATTGTGTTGTTCACTGGATCCTCCTGTTGCTGACATGGTTTCCTTGGAAACCTAAAATAATGATAGTTTCCAAGGAAACTAAAATCAAGGGCAACGGCTGCTGTATAGCCGTTGGCCACAGCAAAAAGATCGCAGTTTCTTTTTTTGAAAAGCTTCCTTTTTCGATAATAGTAACTAAAGTATTCGAAACGGGTAAAAAATGGTAAAACCAGTAACTCCCGCTACTCAAAGTAAAAACAAACCCAAAGGAAGGAAAAACGCAGATGAATACCTTAAAAAAGCTAGTGGTCAGTAGTTTGGTGTTCGGTACATTTTTACCACTGATAGCACAGGCAGATCAGGCTTATGGCAGCTCTGCTGCAACAGCAACCACATCGGCTTGTCCTGTTGATCCCAAATGGCTAAGTAACCCCTCATTGCCAACAGAAGTTAAAAAAAGCGGTTCAGATGGCAGCTCCAATTTTTGTGATTTTTACCAGTTTTCTACTCAAACTTTTTTATACCTGATGTCGCAAAGCAGCAATGGACTGCGGAATTTTCAGGTTCAGGCAAATTACCCTGTGCTGGAATTTAATTCGGATGGCACTCCAGCGAACTCCTGTGACAACACTATCAAAGGACCTGTGTTAAGAACCAGTCTGTTAAAGGCCGGAGCCGGCACTTCTGTTACTACAGGTCAGGCGGGAGGCGGTGCGACCATTTATGCACAGGATGGTAATGTGGTGTATTACGATGTGCGTTTTAACAAAGCCCTTTGTGGTTTAACCGGCAGTGCTGTTGATCTGCAAAAACAAAATATTAAAAATTTTCCTGCTGGTACTATGGAGTTGAAATTTGGCTGGAAAGTATTGTCAGACGCTGAAATCGCTTCCAATACTTTTGTCACTCAAAAACAGAATATCAATGGCAAAAATGTGACTTTGGGTTTGGCGGGCATGCATATGGTTACAGCCACTAAAGATCATCCGGAGTTTATCTGGACTACCTATGAGCATTTGAAGAATACACCCAATTGTGACGCGCCCAGTGCACAAAACACCACAGCCTGGACTTTTGCCAGTGCCAGTTGTACTACAACTTTACCTGGCTCAGCCGATCCGGCCAACGCTTGTAAATTTAATCAGCCACTTAAAAAACAAACTTCACCTACAGGCGTACCGACGAATATTTGCCGGGTTCATCCTTATGGTACAGCGTCGGGCGATCCTAAAGCAGCAGAAAACCTGACAGACGTGACCAAACAAAACAGTGAGTTGCTGAGTTTGTTATCGCAACCCTCAACACCGGCGGCGATGAAAGTGCTGGCAAATTATTTTACTGTCGGTGCGCTTTGGGTCAGTGATATCAGCCAAAGCTCTGGTGGAGTAGGGGTACCTAATGAACGGGGTTCGTTACGCTTAGCCAATTCAGTTGCTGAGACGGATTATCAGCATGTGAATCTGAATAATAATTTTGCCAGCAATTGTTTTGGTTGCCATAACTATGCCGGCACAGCGCAAAGCGTCAGCAACAATATAACTACTCAGGCGCTGAGCCATATTTTTAAAGATATCAAAATAGGTCAGGGTGAAAATATCGACGTAACCTCTCCTGTTACTATTGGTAGCACCAGCCTGGCCAAAAATATTTGTGCAGGCGATGGTACAAAAGATAATCCGGGTGTCTGCAAAAAGACAGCGTCTTACTTAAAATGGAACGGTAACTGGACCAACGCCAATGCCAGTGCTGGTTCTGTCTGCGGTTGTACTGCGCAGTAAGAGATAGTCTGTACACAAGCCCTGAGTCTGACCGCTCAGGGCTTTTTTTGTTTGTTTTTTGCCTTTCCTTTCTTGCATCACTGCATTCATTACAGCAATCACAGCGGGGTATTGAGCAGGTATTGCTTAAATAACCTGAACCCGGGATAAGCCGCGTCGCTGAATAGGCATCTTTTTGCGCCTCTCTGCGTTGTTTTGTCTAACCATAGCTCGCTATGGCGTACGACAAAGCGCCTTGAGATCCACAAAAATCTGCGGATTCAGTCGATAAAGAGTTCAGTGTTTAAAAGGTGTGACTTTAATTAATTGATTTTATTGGTTAAATCAAATAAAACCGACACTCATTATTCCGAGTTCAGGTTAAATAAAGCCGCAGGAAAACCTGCCGATTCAGTGTGGCTGGTGTAAGGTTAAGCCAGCTGAGCTTTGGAGCTGAATTCTATGAAAATGATCTATACCCACGAAAACAGGCTGATTGTCAGCAATATCAAAAATATTCTGCAGCGCCGTGGTTTTGAGGTTTTTGTTAAAAATGAACATGCCGTCAGTCTGATAGGCGAGGTGTCGGCCTTTGATAGCTGGTTGGAGCTCTGGCTGGTGGATGAAAACGACTTTGCCTTAGCCAGTATGATATTAAACAACCTGAAACTCGACAGTGAAGCTGAAGACTGGCACTGCAGCAAATGCGCCGAAGAAAACGCGGCTTCATTTGAGTTGTGTTGGAATTGTGGTACTGAGCAAGTCTGAAAGACAGAAATAACTGCGGGGTAACCCCTGGCGCTGTATAGTCTTGCTGAATCTCCCTTTGTTGAAAAGAATCTTATGAATTTAGATAAAGCGAAAAAGCGTCTTTCCAAGCAACTGACTAAAGGCTTTGAGGGTTACCCAGTGTTGTCTCTGGCTTATTTCGGTGACACTGCAGATAAGGCCACAGAAGTGTTACTGACTTTTGTATTAGAGGACGGTGCGGCTGCTCTGGAGCAGAAGTTTTCCAGTACAGAAGATGTCCGGCAGGATGAGACCATTCAGTCTGTACTGGTAAAAATTATTGAGCGTTCAAATGCGAAAACTGTCAATGAAATTCCTGGTGTCAGCATCAAATAAAACGGCCTGATTAGGGCGCAATCGAGGTTGGCGTCGATTGTTCCCGCAGTGCTGCTTCCAGTCTTTTAGTGGTGCTGATATCTACCAACGTAATGACCACTCCATCTATCACATTGTCCAGCCTGCGATACGGCATAATGCGTACGGTAAACCAGCGCTCGTCATTGGTTGGAATTTGTTTTTCGGAAAACACCAGTGTACGCAAGGTATCTTGTGCGTCCTGATGCAGGGCTGGATACAACAAACTGCTGGTCAGGTCGGTCAGTGGCCGGCCCAGATCGCTTTCGCGCAGGTTAATAATTTTGGCTGCCCTGTCGGTGTAACGTCTGACATTGAGCTGCTGGTCTAAAAACAACACCGCAATTTCTATGCTGTTCAGCGTATTTTGTAAGTCACTTTGTGCCAGCGCTAAGTCGTCCAGTTTGGTCTGCAACTCGGTGTTGATAGTTTGCAGCTCTTCGTTCATCGACTGCATTTCTTCTTTGGACGTGGTTAACTCTTCGTTGGTCGATTGCAGTTCTTCATTGGTGGACTGTAACTCCTCATTGCTCGACTGCAGCTCTTCTTTGGAAGCCTGAGTTTCTTCGCGCAGCAGTTGAATTTCATCCAGATATTGTTGTTGCACAGCAGCCAGTGAAAAATCGACATTGGTTGATGGATCCGCAGCGTCCGTTGCATCACCTGCCACATCACGGAATACCACCATGGTCATGCCTTGCAAAGCCGCAGGTTCACGCAGCGCCTGCACTGTAATATCTACTCTTTGACTGGTGTCCTTTTCCGAGACCGCCAATCCACGTAACTGTAAGGGAGCATTGTGTTGGGCCGCTTGTTTTAATGCGGTAGCAAGCGGTGCCCGTAAGCCATCCCGTGCCATGGCGTGGAAATTCCAGTTGGCTTTACCAGCCGCAGGCTCCAGATATTTACCTGTTCTGCCACTGATATAAATGATATCACCGCTGCCGTTCAGCACTACAGCTGCCGGAGAGTAAACCTGCAACAACAGTTGATCTGCCGCAGTTTGCAGGTTGTCAGTTTTTGGGACTGGTGTTTTCTCAGTTGGCACCGGATGCTCCTTAGCAAGCGTGGACAGAGGTGGAAAAGATTGAACCGATAGTTTAGAGCCTGCTGTCTTTTGACGGGGCAGACGCTGATACAATCTTAACTTGGCCTGGATTGGTGTAAATAAATCATGAAAACGGCCTGTGGTTTCTGAGCTGCCAAGCAGCAAAATACCTTTTTCACGCAGGCTGTAATGAAAGAGAGGCAGCAGGCGGCGTTGCAACATAGTATCAAAATAAATCAACAGGTTGCGACAGACAATGAAGTCCAGTCTGGTAAAAGGTGGGTCCAGAATAACGTCATGTTGTGCGTACAAAATCATGTCACGTACGGCCTGCTTGATTTGGTAGCAGTGGTCATGACGGATAAAAAAACGTTGCAGCCGCTCCGCCGACACATGCTCGGCAATCGACAACGGATACTGACCACGACGTGCACTGCTAATAGCGTCCAGACTTAAATCTGACGCAAAAATTTGCAGACTAAAACCCTCAAATTCGCTATGCCGCTCCAGCACCTCGCAAAAGATGATGGCCAGTGAGCAGGCTTCTTCACCTCTCGAACAGCCGATACACCAGGCCCGTAGCGCTTTGGTTTCTATATGGTGTTGCAGTAATTCAGGCAGTACCACTTCGGATA
>CBIMJC010000209.1:0-7345 GCA_966244125.1 uncultured Rheinheimera sp. | reverse complement strand
GTCGCGGCCGCCAGGGCACTGATGCGGGTAAAACCAAAACAAGCGGATGTACCTTTTATTCTGTGCAACAGTGCTGCTGTAGAATCAGGTTCCTGCAGTTGCATGAGCTGTTCCAGCTCTTGCGCTATGGTTGGTAAGGTGTCGCGGAACATACAGATCAGTTCGTCGAGCTGTTGCTGCACATCACTTGGAACCTGCATAGCGTGTCTGGCCGGCAGAAATTCCGCCATAGTGCTGTAGAGCAGTTCTACCTGTACGGGTTTAGTTAACACTTTCTGGCAACCGGCCTCCAGACAGAGTTGACGTTGTTCCGCCTGCACATCTGCTGTCAGCGCAATAATAGGCATCTGATAGCCCTGACGCCTGAGTTCACGTGATGCAGTCAGGCCATCCATCACCGGCATATGCATGTCCATCAGTATTAAATCAAAGGACTGCAGCGCTAGCTTGTGCAATGCGTCAAGACCATTGACTGCGGTTTGGATCTCAAGCCCTGTGGCACTGAGTAAAGTGCTGAACAATGAACGTAAATCCGGTACATCGTCGACAATAAGCACAGATCCTGTCCATTGTGGGATCTGCTGTTGGATTTGGTTCTGACTGTTGCTTTGTAGCTTAGGCGCTTTTAGCAAAAGTTCGGCATGGACAGGCAATGGGATCACTAAAGAAAACTGACTGCCTTGTTGCACTGTGCTCTGCAACACCAACTGGTAACCCATTAAATCTGCTAATTGTTTACAGATATACAACCCAAGACCAGTGCCGCCAAATTGTCTGCTTATGCCTGGATCACCTTGCTCAAAAGCGGCAAATAGTTTTTGTTGCAGGTCAGCACTGATCCCCGGGCCTGTGTCGGAAACTGTCAGCTGCAACTGGCCCTGACTGATCGCTGCAGATAGTCGCACTTCACCTTGCTGAGTAAATTTCAGTGCATTACCCAGCAGATTCATCAGAATTTGTTTCAGCCGCAGCGGATCAGAGTGCAAAGTGCGCGGCAGAGGGTAGCGGCTGTCCAGGTTAAAATGAAGTGCTTTAGCCGTTGCGGCAGGTAACATACTTTGATGCAATTCACTGAGCAAAGGTAGTAACTCAAAGTGCTGTAATTCCAGTGGAAGTTTGCCTTCTTCCATTTTTGCCGCGTCCAGAATATCGTTGACGATCTGCAATAAAAACTTGCCCTGACTGTCGATGGTTTGCAACTGACTTTGCAATTGCGGGGCATGAGGCTGAGTCAGAATTTGTTGAATAAAACCAAGAATTACAGTCAGAGGTGTACGCAGTTCATGACTCATATTGGCTAGAAATCGGGTTTTCGCCACCGCCAGTTGCTGCGCTTTATCCCGCTCTATCGACAGTTCTGCTGTTCGTTCCTGCACACGTTGCTCCAGTTGCAGGCTAAGATTCGTTTTATCTGCCAGAGCAGACTGCAGTGCCTGATGACCAGCATGCAGACGTTGCTGCAACGAGGTGAAGCTGGCCAGTAATTGCTCAAACTCCAGGGCAGAGTTGTCCAGTTGTTGTTTTGATGTTTGTGAGGAACCCAGCTTCATGTTCTCAATACTGCTGATCAGTTGTTGCAAGGCCAGAGTGTAACCAGAAGCAAAACGCTGACTGCTGCGTGATAACAGCTCAATACCAGCCAACACAGCTAATAGTGCAACAAGGGTCAGCAACTGATAAAACAAGGCCAACTGACTGTGATCCCAGAACAGCAGCAGATGCCAGTTGGTGCCCTCTACTGCGCTGCTTAGCCGGATTTTGTCGCCTGTCTGGTTAAAATGCAGATAGCTCTGGCGGTGAAAAGGAGAGTGGGTTAAGTAAGGCTCAGACTGTGCTAATGCCGACTTTGCCAAATCAACTTTTTGTCCTGTCAGGTGTTGATCCGCCAGACCCCAGATTTTTATTTCTGCACCATCTGTCAGCAATAACTGCAGACCCGGATCCGGTAGTGGCATATTCAAGGCTGTGGTTAACCTGTGCAGCGCAACGGATAACTCCAAAACTCCGGTGAATGCCTGCTGCTGATACAGCGGCATACTCAGCGCAAACAGCAGATCTTTACCGAGTTTTTGGCCCTGAAATACATCACTGATATAGGGAGCTCCTGTGTGCAGCGGTATGCGGAAATAGTCGCGGTGAGCCACCGAGTGGCCTTTGATGTCTTGTGCTATCTGCTCTTTAAAAAAAGCGGTCACTTTGCCAGAAGGGTCCGTTCGCAGCGCTGAGATAAATTCAGGTTGGCTGCGGACCAACTGGGTCAAACTTTGTTCATCTCCCACTAACAGTGCATAACCCGAGGCCAATTTTAATTCTGCCTGATAAGAGGACAGCCTGTGTTCTAGCTGATTAACAATAAGCTGTTGTTGCCCTTCGAGCTCTGAGACATAAGTGGATAGGTTCAACACCACTGCGCCATGCAGCAATACACTGATCATCAATGCCCATGGAATAGCGGCGAGTAATGCAATACGGCTGGCCAACTGAGATTTCAGCGGTTGTCGACGTTTTTCATTTGGACCTGCCGCCTGAACTTTGAATAGTAGTGCACAACGTTTGAGCACCAACAATGTGATGGTCAGGATCAGTGTGCTGAGCAGCACCTGGCTAAAAGATTGGGCTTCCTCTGGCACGAAAAACAACAAAAGGATACAGGACAAAAAATAAAGGGCTACTGCAGTGCGCTGCTTGGTACTGCTGTTCACTGCAGGCAGAAACAGCATTAACTGCAGTATGGAACAGCCCCAATAGACTGGAGAACTTAAAGGCAAAAGAACTACAGCGGCGCAAGCGAGTGCCCAAAATAATCCAAAACGTTGCATCACTACAATAAACGCCAGATTACCCAACAGCAAAGGCGTACCCAGCGGAAACTCCAGTGCGAGGAAGTTGGCCAGGCAGCCAAAGAGGCTCAACCCACAAAAATAGAACAACAGGCTGGATCTGCTGTGTTCTGTGGTGTTGTTTGGTCTGGAGGCGATCAAGGAGTAAAACCTATTTGAAAAAAATGATAATTTGATACTAGAAGATCTGACAGCACAATGCACTGCATCAAAGTAAATATTTTCACTGCCTGAGCAGCGAATTCATGATTAAGGGTGACAAGCTGGATACAGATGCTGATAATAGGCGCCTCATTGAATTTGCAAGGCTATCCGCCTGATTTGTGGTGTTCTCATGGATTTTTTAATTTTACTCAAGGCCTTATTGTTGGGCATAGTGGAAGGCTTAACTGAGTTTCTGCCGGTTTCAAGCACAGGACATTTAATTGTTGTCGGGGACTTAATTAACTTTTACAACGAAGGTAAGGTTTTTGAAGTAGCCATTCAGCTGGGTGCTATTCTGGCTGTTGTATTTGAGTACCGAAAGCGTTTTATCAGTGTGGCTACTGGGATCAGCCATGATAAAAAAGCACAAAATTTTGTATTGAATTTATTGGTTGCTTTCCTGCCCGCTGCCATCGTGGGCTTGCTGTTTATTAAATACATCAAACTTTACCTGTTTAACCCTATCACTGTGGCCACTATGCTGGTGCTGGGCGGTCTGGTGATTTTGTATGCGGAGCGCCGCGCTCATGAAGTGAAGATCCATGATGTGGACCAAATCAGCTGGAAAGATGCGTTGAAAGTTGGCTGTGCTCAGATCATCGCGATGATCCCCGGCACATCGCGCTCCGGCGCTACTATTATTGGTGGTCTGTTTTTTGGTTTTGATCGTAAAGTGGCCGCAGAGTTTTCGTTTTTCCTGGCTGTACCTACCATGTTTGCTGCCACTTTTTACGACATATTCAAACATCGCGACGTGTTGAGTTTTGAGCAAATGCCTATGTTTGTGGTGGGTTTTGTGGCGGCTTTTGTTAGCGCATTAATTGCCGTACGAACCTTTGTCCGCTTTGTTTCCAACCATAGTTATGAGATTTTTGCCTGGTACCGTATTGTCTTCGGTTTGGTGATTTTGGCTACCTGGTACTTTGGTTGGGTTAGCTGGTCTTAATATTGCCCTGCAGCTCTGTCCAGGCAGGATAGAGCTGCAGAGCCTCAATAATATGCAGGTCTGCTTCTTTTAGTTCGACGTTTTTATGATGAACCACTTTGTGCGCCAGCCAATGAATGACTGCCGGTAAAGACTGACAGTCTTCCAGTTCATCCGGCAAAATCACTGCCTGCACTATGTTGTTTTCAAAGCCCCACAAGGTCAGCAAATAGGCTGAAATCATTGAAAAATGACAGGCGTCTTCATCTGCCAAAACTGGCTGTTGTATATGCTCTGCCATCCAGCCCAGACAATCAAATAATGAGACTAAAAATGCAGAATCCTGAGATTCCTGTCCAAGCCCAGCCTGCTTGCAAAGGTAGCGAGCCAGGCAGGCCTGATGGAAGGCTTGCTCTGTAATACGCTGATGTTGGCCTGTGCTGATATGGCTTTGGTACACCAGACTGGTTTTTAAAGCCAGTACTATAGATTTCGTCATATCCAACCCAAGCCTGCTGATGGCTTCGGTCAGCGACACTGTAGGACGTGAAAAGCCCAGAAAAGCCGAGTTGGCTAGTTGCAACAACCTGCTGCTGACCACGGGATCGTGGTAAATGAGTTCAGCAATATCTTTGAGCTGAAACTCTGCCTTATTTAACATTTCTTCTATTTTTTGATACAAAGGTGGTAGCACAGGCAATACAGACAGGCGCCCAAGATAAGCTCGTTCGGCTGGAGAGAAGTTCAAGGCCTGCAGCCGCTCAGCGCAGGCAAAGACCTGCAGCAGTTGTTCGTCGGTAAAAGGTTTTGCCAGAAAAAAATGGATCAGAGCTCCATCCTGAATTAATAAGTCAGCAGAGTTATCTGCGGTTAGAATACAGCGCAGCGCCATAGGGCAGAGCTGCTGGACTTGTTGTAGCACTTGTTCGCCATGTATCCCAGGCATCAGCCGATCGGTCATCACCACATCAGGGCTCAGACCCTTGGATAAAAGTTCTGTTAACTGATGGGCATCCTGCATAGTTTCAACGTCCCAGTGTGGCAGTAGCCTGCTTAAAGTGCGTTTCAGTGCCCTTAAAATCAGCTCATCATCATCAATCAGCAAGACCAGAAAGTCTTTGTCAGACATTGTTGTAGTCTCCTGCAAAGGGTTGCTGTATCAGCATGCTTACAAAGTCCTTTTCAGTGAGCGGTTTGCTGTAGTAGTAACCCTGGATAAGGTCACAGTCCATGGTCTTAAGCAACTGTTGTTGCTCTTGTGTTTCTATGCCTTCAGCAGTGACTACCATATTGAGCTCATGGGCCATGCGAATAATATTTCTGACCATCCCCTGACTTTGTAAGTCGCAGCTTAAGTCGGTGATCAGTGAGCGATCCAGTTTGACTTCATCTATAGGTAATTTCGTCAGATAAGCTAAGGATGAATAACCTGTGCCGAAGTCGTCCATTGAAATACGTACTCCCATCAGGTGCAGTTGCAGTAAGATTTTATTACTCAACTGAATATTCTCCATCAGATAGGTTTCTGTCACTTCGAGTTCCAGTTGCTCAGGCTGAATGCCATAAGTACTGAGCAGGTGTTGCAACGAGCTGCTAAAGCCCGGATCCTGCAACTGACGGCCTGAGACGTTGACGCTGAGCCAATCCAGTTGCAAACCTTGTTGATAAAAAGAGCGTAGCGCCTTTAAAGATTGCTCCAGTACCCAAAGACCTATACGGATAATCTGACCGTCCCGTTCAGCGATAGGCACAAATAAAGCTGGAGAAACACTACCTAAAGTCGGGTGATTCCAGCGTAACAAGACTTCGGCCTGTTTGATTTTACCATCCACTACACTGACTTTGGGCTGAAAGTTAAGGCTAAAACCATTGTCCTCAATGCTTCTGTACAGCGCATTACTGATTTCAAACTGCTGTTTTTTGCTATCAAGAATGGCTTGTTCAAAGCGCATATAAAAATGATGCTGATTGTTTCTGTTAGTTCTGCAGGCCAGATTGGCATATTTAAGCAGCTTTTCGGGAATGATGGTGTCTTCCGGTGCAATAGCATAACCCAGATTAAAATTCAGCTGCATCAGGCGTTCGTCATACATCACTGGTTTTTCAAACACAGATAAACATTCGCTGATGGCCAGTTGTATTTCCATTTCATTATTACAATGGGTGAAAATCAGAGCAAATTTATCACCGGACAAGTACACCAGATGCTGATTAGCTTTCAGCTGTTGCTGCAACAAGGTTGCGACTTTATTGATCAGCAGGTCTGTTTTGTGATATCCCATGGCGTCGTTGATCAGACTGAAATTATCTATATCCAGCACTGCTACGGCAATCAGAGCTTGCTGGGCTGCAATATGCTGTTCCAGTAACTGACAGGCTTGCTGATGATTCAAAAGATTACTCAGATTGGATAAATCAGAACTGAATTGCGGTAAAGGCTCCAATCGCTCCAGTTTCAGCAGCAGTTGATTCGCAGTACTTAACCTGTGGCTTAATTCTATTTCGTGCTGCTGATGATCAAGACACAACAAAGAGTTGTGCTGATGTTTTAAAAACTGCTGTAGCTGTTCGGCCGAGAGAGTGGGCAGAAATGCAGACAAAGGACTATTTTTGACACTGGCCGCATCCAGTTGCCACAGTTTGGCTAAAGCTGCGTTGATCCGAAGGATTTTGCCCTGAACATCCACCTCTATTAAGGCGTCATGGCTGCTGATCAATAACTGAGTGTGTAAATCAAGCTGAATCCGTCTTTGGTATTCAAGTTCGGAGCCCCGGATCTCCTCTAGTAGTCGGTCGTCCGTCCATGGTTTTTGTAAAAACTTGAAGGCTGTGCCTGAATTCAACGTGTCCACAACTGCATTAAAGTCGGCATAACCACTTAAGATCAAACCCACTATCTGCGGATAACGTTTTTTTACTGCCTTTAGTAGCTCATTGCCACACATCAGCGGCATACGAAAATCGGTCAGCACTATATGGACCTGATGATGTTCCAGTAATTCCAGAGCCTGAGCACCACTGCTGGCCACTATTACCTGATAACCTGCACGGTAAAGCAAACGTTCCAGGCTTCGCTGCACAGCAGCTTCATCGTCGACGATCAGTATTTTACTTTGCATCAGCTGCTCCGCACAGGTTTGTTAATCAATTAACCGGGCAATAGTGTCGAGTAAGTAAGCATTATCAAAAGGTTTGCTCAGTATGGCGTCAGCTCCGGCCGCCAGCGCCCTGTCCAATTCAGTCTGGCCTAAGCCTGAAATAACCAGAATTTTAGTTTGGTTTAGTTCCTGATGCTGGCTGATATATTTCAGTACTTCAAACACATCCAGACCGGGCATTTGCAAATCGAGTGTCATCACTGCCGGTTTATGATGGA
>CBIMJC010000208.1:0-7365 GCA_966244125.1 uncultured Rheinheimera sp. | reverse complement strand
ATTGGCCGGGAGCCAATTTGGACCGCCAACGGCGGGTCCCGCAGGGACGAGACCCGGGATGGGTCGAGCAAAGTAGTTCACCGCCAGGCGGACAAGACGTCCCGTCGTCACCTGACCGCCCAAATTCAGAACCAATCCTTTTTTAAAATCCCAAACATCCGCCCACAAGAGACGCCCCTACTGGCAATTGCACCTTACGCACTTTCATGCAAAAGTATTCCAATTCAAACAGATATAAAATCTTAAGGCCAACTGATGTCAGGCAAACTACGCAACTACAGCAACAATGTATTTATCGCCTTAAGTCGCTTACTAAACGCCATACTTGGTGGTAATCCAAGCTTAACTTTAAGCGCAAGGGCAGGTCTGAACTACAGAAAAGGGCAGTGGAGACAACGAAGACGACTGATCAATACATTATTCTGGCTACAACAGGATCATTGTGAGTTTGCTATACAGTTGGATACGGACAGAAATCAGCAGGCGATAACAGCTGTAGAAGGAAGTAAGACAACAGAAACAGAGCCTTTGTGATATCAAACGACATCACAAAGGCCTAAGCAGGATTAATTTAACGCAGGTTTCATTTCCACAACCACTTCATTGTTGTGGAATAACTGTAACTTATCGCCGTTTAACTCGATACGATCAGCCATTTGCAGGTGCTGAGTAAAGTTTGATTCGTAATAGTTGCTTTGAGCGCAGTACTTTTTGGTACTGACTAAAGGGTTCACTTTCAATAAGTTAGAACTTTGGCTGTAACTGCCGTTAAACACATTGCAACCTGAAAAACCGTACAACTTTGCATTGTCGTTAAACAGCATACGTAAGTTGTATTGTTGTGGTACCTGGATAAATTTAACCCGCTCTACCCGCCAGACAATACCTTGTACCTTGGCCAGATTCAGAGTGTCAGGGCAGCTTGCTCCTGGCCAGAACTGTTCAAATTTTTCCACAAACAACATTTTGTCTTCTTTTGGGCTCTGGCGTGCAATCATTGTTGCAATGACTGGTTTACCATTCAGGTTTTTGTCTGTCTGGTAATTACGCAGCATTGGAATATGATGCTGGGTCATAGCAATAGTTGATTTTTCGCCAGTACTGCATGATGTAAAAACGGCTTGATTATCAATAACCTGATACATACCTAACATTTGCATGCTGGTATCCAGTTTAGTGAAATTGTTTAAGCGAACTAACTCATAATTGTCTTTTGATACCACAGGTTTGCCGGCTTCATCCAGCAGCACCACTTTGTTATTGCTGACAAACTGAAATGATGGAATTTTAGTCTGCTGAGACATCAGATGGATCACCCGGCCTTCCAACAGCCAGGTCCCTTTAACCAGGTTCACTTCATGCCGGTCAATGAACTCCTGACGGGCTTCAAACTTACCATCCTGGAATAAATTGACGTGGTACTTCACGCCAGGACAAGCTTCACAAGGCAAAGTGCCAGTAAAACTCATATCTCTGTCGATAAAAATATGACCAAAATCAGTGGCTTGAGCCTGAGCTACGTGATCATTTAATACTTCATTTTCGACGAGTTCAGGTTCAACTGCTACCACAGGCTGACTGACTTCACTGACAGGTGCTGGTGGTTGTTCTGGTAACTGACTACAGCCAGCCAAAGCCAGGACTAAGGCGCTTAGAATAAAAGAGTGCTTCATATCTATCTGGATCCGGAGAAAATTGGCGCCATTATAAAGCAACTGTACCGACAGTCGAATGGTATTACCGATTAAAAATTGTCATATTTTATTCTCCTGCTGTTGTCGTAGGAGGCTGAGCACCAGAAATGCACTTTCTTGCGGATTTTCCTGCATAAAACAATGTCCGCCCGTGACTTTATGCAACTGAACTGAAGGATTTAACCTACGCCATTTTTCTGCCGATTTACTGACAAAGCTATAGGTCTTGTTGCCGTAGAGCAGAAAAACAGGGCTGCAATTCTGTTTGAGCTGTGTCCAAAGCTGTTTTGGGTAAGATGCAAAGATCTCTGCTTCCCGCTCAGCTTTGCATTTGAGCGTCAACCCCTGATGGGTGTGATGTAAGGCATGATCGATATAGCTTGCCAGTGCTTCATCCTGCCAGTTTTTAAACATTCCCCTTTGATGCAGGTAACTGTAGGCTGAATCCTTATCTGGCCAGTGCTGTCGGCGATTTAATGCTTTTTTGGCCATAGGATTTTTTTTATATAACCCCAGCCAGTCTAAAGCCTGCATCATCGTCAGCATACCTGGTGTAAACAAAACAGGGTCAAGTAATACAATGGCATTAAAAGGACTATTGGTTTTGCTATTGATTAGTGCTGTTAACACGCCGCCAAAACTGTGGCCTATGCCATAACAAGGCTCGTTCGCAAATAAGTGCTTATGAGCAAGCCAGGCCTCAAGCGCCAGAGCTGCGCTTTGGTTCCAACCGACAAAAGCTCCTCCATGATCGCTGTCACCATGGCCTTGGGCATCAGATAAAAACAGGTCAAAGTAGGGTAGCAACTGAGCTAAAAAAGGTTGGTACATCCTGCTGCAATAACCATTGCCATGCAGAATATGCAACACAGCTTTACCTGTTGGTGCGGTATAAAATCCACGTAACGTAAAACCGTGCCCGGTAGAATAACTCCAGGGTATTAAGTCCATCATTGCTCTTTAGTGACCAAACCTGTCAGCACTTTGCCATGGTCATACCAGATCTGCAAATACAAAAGCCCGGTTTTACACCGGGCTTTTTGCTTTTTTTACAGTGATCAGAAGCTATAGTTCAGACGGACGTAGTAGAAACCGCCGTTAATACCCATGACTGCTGTTGTGGGGTACTTAGAACCTGCTATGCCTTGCCATTTATGTTCATCCGGGTATTCGTCAAACACGTTTTGAGCGCCTACGCTGATTTCATAACTGTCATTTACGCTATAGCTGACTTCTACGTCTGTAGTGATAGCTGAACCCACTTCAATTGGGATACCGCCATCAGATTCCAGTAAAACACCGTTATCTAAGTGATCTTCGTAGAAAGAACCAAAGTGGTTAAAACGCACATAACCTTTCCAGTCGCCATAGTTCTGGTTCACGGTAAAGCTACCACGGACTCGCGGTAAACCACGTTCCAGTTGTTCTTTTTTCGCATCGCTGATATTGGTTTTTAATACACCATCAATCAGATATTCGCTGATGCGATCCACATTAGTGTCGGTCCAGTTATACGCCAAAGCCAGGGTAGTGCGGCCATTCCACAGATCAAATCCGTAGTTGGCGACTAAGTCTAAGCCTTGTGTTGTCGTATCAAAGTCGTTGGTGAAGTACTTCACACTGGTGAAGCTGCTGGCATCTTTTACACCTAAAGCTAACAGAGCTTCAATATCTTTTTCTGTCAGATCCAGTGAAGAGGTTTGACTGATACGGTCTTCCACTTTGATATGGAAATAATCCAAAGTGACGTACCAATCGCTGACTTCGAGCACAGTACCTACTGAGAAGTTTTTCGACTCTTCAGGAGTTAAAGGTTTACCACCTTTTTGCAGTGAAATAGGGTGATCTGGTGGTAAAGTCGCTGTATCCACTAAGCCGGCAGGGCTGAAGGATGTAGTGACGTTACGTACATGACTTTGGCCTACTGTTGGCGCGCGGAAACCAGTACTGGCTGCAGCACGGAAAGCAAACTCTTCTGTAGCCTGATAACGCGCAGTGATTTTGCCGTTGGTGGTATCACCAAAGTCTTCAAAGTCTTCAAAACGCAGTGCAAAGTCCATACGGAAATTGTCACTGAATTCAGCGCCCAACTCAGAGTAAGCCGCATAGCTATAACGATTAAATGAGCCTGCATCTTCAGGTTTAAAGCCAGGGAAACCGTTTGAACCTATACCAAAACCTTGGGACGCCAATGGGCCTACTTCAAAAGAAGCTGCATCGCCGGCATAAATTTCGAAAGTTTCATCACGGTACTCAACACCACCAGCCACATTCAGTGGGTACGGCAGACCATCTATGTCAAAAGGTTTATTGAAATCTAAGTTGGCTGCTTTTTCCAGTTGTACGTATTTACCTGGTTTAAAGGAACGTGGCGTATCAGGGCCTAAAGAAGGGTTCAGAGTGTTGTTGATATAAAACTCAACTTCACTGCGGCCAACGGACATACTGGCATCAAATGCCCAGCCTGAGTCCAGTTCGCCTTTCACCCCTGACGCAATGGCGGTATCAGTCACCACACCACCAAATTTAGGGGTAAAGCCACCAGGCAACATACCGTAGTAGGTAAAACAGTGATCTGGCAGTGCATCCACATCAGCCATAATAGCCGCATGGTCACGGATATTATCGCCTGTCATGGCTGAAATAGAAGGACAATCACCTAAGCTTTCGTCCAGATTGCCAATCAGCAGACTTTCGCCGCCATCATTGGAATACACACCACTGCGTGTGGTTGGGTGACGATAATAGAAACCACCTTCGACATCACGTTCTGCCCAGTTGGTGAACATATAAAATTCACGGTTTTCAGCAACTTCCACACCTATATTGGCGAACAATTTGGCGTCACGTTTAAACTCTGGTGAACCCCATACCTGAGCCGGGTTGGCGATAAATGGGTTGCCTGCTGCAGCAGAAGCTGCGGCGTCAGTACGTTGAACTGAACGGCTGGTTGGATCCGCTTGTTTGAATTCACCACTGATGTTGGCAAAACCTTTGTCAGTGAAAGGTAAACCTATGTTGCCTGACACCTGACGTAAATCACCGTCACCTTCATAGTGCTGACCACTTTTCACTTCAAAAGAACCACCTTCAGCAGCGTCTTTTAAACGGAAGTTGATCACACCAGCTATAGCGTCAGAACCGTATTGTGCTGCTGCGCCGTCCCGCAGTATTTCAACTTGTTTCAGCGCTATAGATGGAATGACTGATATATCCGGTCCTTGTGAACCGTCCGAAATACCACTGCCTAAGAAGGTAATAACTGCCGCACGGTGACGTCTTTTGCCGTTCACTAAGATCAGAGTGCTGTCTGGTGGTAAGCCACGTAAGTTGGCAGGGCGAATTAAGGTTGAAGCGTCGTTGATAGGCTGAGCGTTAACGTTAAAGGAAGGAACTGCAGCTGTCATTAAACTGACCATATCACTGGTGCCGGTTTTTGAAAATTCTTCGCCACCTATAACGTCTACCGGTACAGCTGAATCACCGACGGAGCGTGGTGCGCCACGGGCACCTATCACTGCTATTTTTTCAACTGATGCATCTTCGGCTTTTTTTTCTGCGGCGTCAGGAGCTTCCTGCGCCAATAATGAAGTACTGAATAATAAACTGCCGCATAAAGCGATTTTTATAGCGGCAGCAACTGGATGGTAGTGGATTGATTCTTTCTTCATGGGTTGCCTTCTCATCTGGATTTTTGTTTTGGCTCATTTTTATCTACGAGCTCTGTAATGACCATATTTGAAAAGTTCAGATTTGTCTATCGTGATTTTTTGTGATCTGATCGCTCCTTTTTGGTGAATCATCGCACCAATCTGGTGCTCATAAGGGCTTTGGACTGATGTTTTACAAAAATATGACTAAAAAATTGAACCTGAATAACTGAAAAATGTCGGATCCGACTTGCTGTTTTACTCAAAGTCGATTCAGATAGCAGGGTTCATTTAATCAAGGATTTACACTGGTGAAAAAACTTCTGACTCCGGCAGGCCTGGCAACTGTATTACTCTCTGCCACAGCACAGGCGAACGCCAATTTACCTTTAGAACGTTTGTTTGCAGAACCCGCCTTAAGCGGTACAGCGCCTCGTTCTTTAAGCTTTTCTCCTGATGGTAGCCGTGTGACTTACCTCAAAGGAAAAACAACGGATGCTAACCGGCTGGATTTGTGGCAGTACCAGCTCAAAAGTGGTAAACACAGCCTTTTAGTTGATTCAAATCAATTGTTTAGTGGTCCTGAGCTGTTGTCTGATGAGGAGAAAGCCAGACGGGAACGTTTACGTTTATTCGCCAGTGGTATTGTCAGCTACAACTGGTCGAAAGATGGCAAAGCTTTATTATTTCCACTCAATGGTGACTTGTATTATTACGATATATCCAGTCAAAAATCGCGCAAGTTAACCAACACCGAAGCCTTCGAAACCGATGCACAAATATCGCCCAAAGGTCGGTATGTTTCTTTTATCCGTGAACAAAATATTTTTGTACTGGACCTGAAATCAGGCAAAGAAACTCAGTTAACCACAGATGGGCAGGGCCTGATTAAAAATGGTATGGCCGAATTTGTTGCTCAGGAAGAAATGGGCCGGATGACAGGGTACTGGTGGGCACCGGATGACAGCAAAATTGCTTTTAGTCAGATTGACGAATCTCCTGTCGCTGAAGCGGTACGGAATGAGATTTATGCGGATGAAATTAAGCTGTTTAATCAGCGTTATCCTTTTACCGGCACAGCCAACGTCAAAGTAAAACTGGGTGTGGTTGCAGTGCAACAACCTGCGGTGCAATGGCTGGACTTAGGCAAAGAGCAGGATATTTACCTGGCCCGTGTCAATTGGAGTAAATCTGCGTCCTTGCTGACCTATCAGTGGCAAAGCCGTGACCAGCAGCAGCTTGAACTACGTTCTGTGGACTTGCCTTCCGGCACCACCAAAGTGCTGCTGAAAGAACAAAGCCCAACCTGGCTGAATTTAAATGACGATCTGCATTTCCTAAAAGATAAACAGCATTTTGTCTGGGCTTCTGAGCGGGATGGATACAAACATCTGTATCTGTACAAACTGGATGGCACTTTAGTGCGGCAGCTGACTCAGGGCGACTGGATGGTAAACAAAATTGAAGCCATCAACGAAGAGCAGGGCATCATTTATTTCACGGGCCGCAAAGATACGCCGCTGGAAAGTCATTTGTATTCAGTCCCTGTGAAAGGGGGGGAAAGCAAGAGGCTGACTCAGGCTGAATTTTCTCATGCTGTGGTGATGGCTGAAACAGGCCAGAGTTTTATCGATAGCTATTCCAGCGTGTTGCAGCCAACTAAAGTAGAGCTGAAAAGTGTTGAAGGCAAAGTGCTGACTGTACTGGAGTCGAATGACGTCTCAGGTTCGCATCCATTGGCGCAGTACAAAGATAAACTGGTAAACCCCCGTTTTGGCACTTTAAAAGCCAAAGATGGCCAGACTTTGTACTACCGGGTGTTTGAACCTGCAGCGCTTGAAAAAGGTAAAAAATACCCTGTTGTTGTTGGTGTCTACGGCGGACCTGGTGCCCAGCGTGTGACCAACAGCTGGAGCGCAAAGGACTTGTATTTCCAGTACCTGGCACAAAACGGCTACATCGTATTCCAGTTGGATAACAGAGGCTCTGAAAACCGCGGCAAAGCTTTTGAAGATCCAATC